>DVDV01000176.1 GCA_015296075.1 Leptolyngbyaceae cyanobacterium M33_DOE_097
TCAAGTTTTTCAGTTCTTATCGAGTCTGCCTGACCCTCAACCTGCCATGGCCTCCAAGCGACAGCAAGAAGATTCCTTTAGGCGCGAATTCACCGTCCTCAGCCGCATTCCACCTTCTTAGTTCTGTCAGCCAACCAGCTGGAAAGCTATTGAGATTGGCTTAGATGGTTGGAAAATTGTGTCTAACTACCCAGTGCGGTTTAGGAGAATCAATGCCCAATTGCCTTTGCCAATGCCTGAACAAGAAGGTGATTTGTCAGAGTTAAAGCAGCTATTAAACTTGAGCGAAGATGCTTGGGTACTAACAGCAAGTTGGTTACTTTTTAGTCTTTACCCTAAGTATCCCCACCCAATCCTGATCCTGCATGGTGAACAAGGTACTGGAAAAAGCTATGCAGCTAGAGTTCTGAAATCATTGATCGACCCTACTAAAGCTCCATTGATTCCTAATGTGGCAAATCTGCGAGATTTGGCGATCGCGGCTGAAAATCGTTGGGTTTTGGCTTATGACAACCTTTCGGGATTAAGTGCTGAGCAATCAGATGCCCTTTGCCGCATCAGCACAGGTGGAGGATTTTCGACCCGTACTCTATATGAAAATGATCAGGAAACTGTATTCGAGTTTATCCGACCCCAGATTTTGACTGGGATTGATTCGCTCGCAACGAGGGGTGATCTTTTAGAACGTGCGCTTTTGGTAAATTTACTTGCCATTGCAGAAGAACGGCGCTTATCAGAGGTTGAGCTAAACGAAAAGCTAGGGCGACTAGGAGGGCGAATTTTAGGAGCAATGCTCACTGCTCTCAGCCAAACGCTTAAGGCGTTACCTCAAACAAAGCCAGATCGTTTGCCTCGAATGGCGGATTTTGCTCGATTTGCGATCGCGGCTGAAACAGCTATTGGTCTGTCTCAGGGAACTTTTCTTGATGTTTATCGAAGAAACCGTCAAGAAGCGCATGGAACAGCACTTGAAGCTTCTCCGATTGCAGTTGCAATTCAGAAGCTTATGGCATCTGGTAAGACGTGGACAGGCACGGCAACCCAACTGCTGGAAAACCTGAACGAACTTGTTGATGAAAAAACAATCAACAGTAAATCATGGGTATCAAATGGCCGATCGCTTGGAAAAGTCCTGATTAGGCTAGCTCCTAATTTGCGAAGTATTGGGATTGTTGTGACCCAAAAGCGAACGAGTCAATGCCGAACTTATCGAATAGAGCTGACAGAAAAACAAACGTCACAAACGTCACAAACGTCACAGCTTAATCAAGAAACAGACTTTGACGATGCTTTTGAAAGTGCAAATGTCACTGACGTTGCGGAGAATGTCACTGATGACAAACACAAAGCATCAACTTGGCAAATGTCATCAGTTGATAAAAAATCTGTCACTACTGAACAGTTGATTCAACAGGGGTTTCAGCAGCTTAGTGACAAACATGACATTGATGACATGAAAAATACTACTTCATCTAGGTGGGTTGGGAAGCAGGTTAAAAAACAGGGCAAGGCCGGGTGGGTTGGGTCAGTTCAATCGGTGCAAGACAACATAGCTGAGGTTTTGTGGACAGGCGATCGCTACCCAACGTCTGTCAATGTGTCTGAGTTGGAGGAAATTGCATGAGCAAAGTTTGTTCTCTACATCCTTAACTACGGAATTTTGAAATCTAGCAAAGGATAAATTACATAGGAGGCTTAGAAAATGGTGTGTTCTCCAGAACAGGCAAGGCTGAATGGTGCTAAGTCAAAGGGCGCAGTAACGGATCGAGGCAAAGCAATTTCTTCTCGCAATGCAACTAAACACGGAGTTAGCAGCACTCATCCTCCCCTTTTAGTGACAGAGGATCTTGAAAGTTTTCAAGGCATGATGCAGGCATTGATTGATGAGTATCAACCTCAAACTCCAACTGAACATCTACTGATTCAGCAAGTTTCAATGGCGTGGTTAAGGCTTCATCGTCTTTGGAGTGTAGAAGCTGCAACTGCCAACACTGAAATTCTTACATTACAGGCAAGTATCAAGTATCCACCTTATGTAAGGCTCAATGAGCTGAGTACATCAAGCTATAGCGCTAAACCTTGGGCATTAGCAATGCAAGAGGAGAGAACGGTTTTTGAGCACCTTATTCTTGACCTGAAGGACAACTTGAACTGCTGCCCAAGTAAAACTACTCAATACACCAAGTGGATCCGGTCTGTGGAGGCATCGATTTATCAAGCGAGATCAGGTTCTATCGATGCTAGGAATAACAGCTATGAGCACCTAAACCGGGAATTTTGGTTGATTTGGGGCAAACTTCACGATCTCATCTATGACTCTGAAAATGGGAATGACGACTACCGAAAGCCACTTACTAGACCTGAGGTTATGAAAGTGACAATTGAGGAAGTCATTGAAGCAGCCCAAAAGGAAATCGCGGCAATTGATCAGCAGCTAGCAGCATTTGAAGAACATAGTAGAGCGATCGCTCAGGCTGAAGCCAATCGCAAAGGACTTCAGAATCCTGAGCTATTTAGCCGATATGAGCGACATATTACAACTCAGTTGAATGAATCTCTGGAACGGTTAGCGCAATTAAAACAGCGAAGGAATAATGGGGCTTCTATGGGTTCGTTTTGCCCTATTGAATGTAGAACAAACTCTCCTACTTCAAAAATGTAAAGCTTGAAAATTAAGTGCCTGATATTCAAAGTGCTAATTAGTCATATATAGGTTTTTGGGTAATTTGGAAATTCATGAGGGAAACTCAATAAGATTGAAACCTTGACAATAAAATATTGAAAAACTTTGATTGTGTGTTTACGAGAGCTATAGACGTAACTTTTGAATTTAGTTTCTTTTTCCAATAAACGGCTTGAATTCTGCTTCGTACTCTCTTGCTAAAACAGAGAAATCAAGTATGCTTGATGAGTTATTCTGCTTAATTGCCGGAAAAGTAGAATGAACAAGACGGCTCAAATCATCCTCATTCTTTTCAACAGCGGTTTCTATAACAAACTGAAGACTTCTTTTCTGTTCTTCAGTTAATTCTTGAGAGATCCTCAGCAATTTCCCAACTCGAATTGTAGCTAAGACCTTTATCATTTCAGTTACGGATAAATTATCCATCCAAGGTTGAAAATCGCGTATCCTCCATTCGATACTAGTAATTTGAGAGTGCAAATCATGACTAATAGAATATTTCCAGTCAGCAAGATAAATTAATTTGATGAGTCTTTCTACTGACAGACTATTTTGAGCGTCTGGATAGTTATTGTGAATATAAGAGATAACATCTGCGAGGCTAGCCATCTTAGAAACCCTCCTCATGGGCATAGATTAAATCAGGCTCAATCTTTCCAACTCTTTCCAATAAATACGTAATTCTTGCAGCTTCACCACAATTATTCATCAAGTTCTTAATTGAGTTTTCTCTAAATGCTTTATTACGAGTACTTTCAAAAATAAGAACTGCTATTCTTTCTCCACTAAGATTTTCGAGCGAAATACCTCCAATTGTTCTGCTTTTCATAGTGATAAAGTCAACTGTTTGCCTATTCATATTCCAAAGTTCTTCATGAACTCTATAGTATTGTTCAGTCCCTGGTTCAGGGAGATCTACAAAGCAAGAACCTTGTTCCCAAGCTTTTCCTATACATCCTGAATCCTCAGGATAAAAAACGCGTCCTGGCTGTTTAAATCTGGGGTTTGAGGAGTGTCGAGCAATCATGATAAACCTTCTTTCTCGCCTATCATATCTATAAAGACTAAGTCGATCATTATTCCCAAAGTTTAAGATACGAGTTAAAACCTTTAGTTCGTCGTTCAAGATTCTTGAATATCCCTTTTTTCGAGCGGATAGTTCATTTTCTAAAACTTTCTTTTGTATAACTAATTCATTTTCTAAAGCTTTCGTTTTTGAAGCCAATTCACCTTCCAAAAACCTGATTCGCTCTTGTTGGCTTTTGTACCCAGGCGCAGAGATGATAGATACTGCTCCTCCAATCACGGAAAAAAAAGCACCAAGCATAAAAACCCTGCCATAAACTGTATTGTTAAGCCAGATCCAACCCTGCCCTTGTTGAACTGAAGGAAGTATGCCTGCGATCGCTAGTGCGATTGAACCAAAGAGCGAAAATGTTTGTGCACCATAGTTTTCAGAGAATTGAGCGATTCGTTGAGGAATAGATCTTGAATCTCTAGATGACAAAATAGCAGCCCCTAGTCACAACCCTGTATTAGCTACCTATTAAAACTTGGAAAAGAGGATTTTAGCTCTCATTGTTTAAGTCCTTTAACAACTCCTAGACTTAGCGATTTAAGTTGAAGCTAATGGCATTAGGAGTTGTTTTGCGTCTGTCTTGAGTACTACAAACAAAGAGGATATAAACGAAGAATTGTAGAAAATTCATTTGTAATAATTTTCTCCTCTAGAAGCCGCTTCAAAATGCCGATACTCCTGTACCATGCCTAAACGCACAGGTGACAGTGCGTTTTTTTGAGGGCATAACTGAATAGAAGGGATTGATGGCAGCGAACTACAGCGTGATTGAAAAGCGTCTTTGGGAAGCGGCGGATGCGCTACGGGCAAACTCGAAGCTGAAGTCTTCGGAGTACTCGGTGCCTGTGTTGGGGCTGATTTTCCTATGCTACGCAGATTACAAGTTTACGAAGGCTGAGAAAGAACTGGCAAAGGCTCAGGCTAGTTCTCGGCGTCGCCGGACAATGGGGAAGCTGGACTATCAGGCAAGGGGTGTGCTGTATTTGCCCGATGCTGCCCGGTTCTCAAATCTGCTGAAGTTGCCAGAAGGGGCGGACATTGGTAAGGCGATCAATGAGGCGATGAAGGCGATCGGGGAGGAGAACCCGGAACTGGATGGGGTGTTGCCGAGAACCTACAACCGTTTTGATAATGACCTGCTGGTGTCGTTACTGAAGTCGCTGAATTTTACCCAGGAGCTAGATGGGCTGGAAGGGGATGTGTTCGGCAAGATTTATGAATACTTCCTGGGTGAGTTTGCCCGGAGTGAGGGACAGAAGGGGGGCGAGTTCTTTACACCCACTTCGCTGGTTAAGTTGATTGTGGAGATTATTGAGCCGTTTCATGGGCGGATTTTTGACCCTGCCTGCGGATCGGGCGGTATGTTTGTCCAAAGTGCAGCGTTGGTGGAGAAGCGGAAGAAGGTAGACCCGAACAGTGAGATCAGCCTGTATGGTCAGGAACGGGTGGCGGAGACGCTACGACTGTGCAAGATGAACCTGGCTGTACATGGGTTGTCGGGATTGGGCAGCATTCGGGAGGGGAACAGCTACTACGAGGACATCCACAAGTGTCTGGGTAAGTTTGACTTTGTGATGGCGAATCCACCGTTTAATGTGAATGCGGTGGACAAGGAGAAGATGAAGGCGGATGCCCGGTTTAAGGAGTTGGGGCTACCGAAGGCGGACAATGCCAATTACATCTGGATTCACCTGTTTTACAGTGCGTTGAATGAGACGGGCAGATCGGGCTTTGTGATGGCTAATTCTGCTAGCGATGCGAGGGGTAGCGAATTGGAGATTCGGCAGAAGCTGATTCAGGCTGGAGCAGTGGATGTGATGGTTGCCATTGGTTCCAACTTTTTCTATACGGTGACGCTGCCCTGTACGCTGTGGTTTTTAGACCGGGGCAAGGCGAAGACTGCCCGAAAGGAGAAGGTGCTGTTTATTGATGCGCGGCACATTTATCGGCAGGTAGACCGGGCACATCGAGACTTTACAGATGAGCAGATTGAGTTTTTGGCAAACATTGTGCGGCTCTATCGGGGAGAATTGCCGCAAATTACCAACGGGAGTCAAGCGTTACTGGATGGGTCATTCCCGAATGGGGCGTATCAAGATGTGGCGGGATTGTGTCGGGTGGCGACGCTGACGGAGATTGAGGCACAGGGTTGGAGCCTGAATCCGGGGCGATATGTGGGTGTAGCAGCACGAGCGATCGAGGATTTTGATTTTGCAGAACGGTTGGAGGAGTTGAATGAGGAATTGGAGGTTTTGAATGTTGAGGCGAGGGAGTTAGAGGAGCAGATTGCTGAGAATGTAGCGGCTCTGCTGGAGGGATTGGTTTAATGTCTAAAACAAACGGTTGGCAACGTGTTTGTATCAAGGATGTCTGTGAGTCAATCATTGACTGCGTGAATAAAACAGCTCCGACCGTTGATTACCCAACTCCTTACAAGATGATTAGAACCACAAACGTAAAGGCAGGATGGGTTCATCTTTCAGATGTTAAGTATGTAACGGAAGAAGTTTTCAAAACATGGACTCGCAGAGCTGTGCCGCAAAAAGGGGATGTGATTCTTACTAGAGAAGCTCCTTTGGGTGAAGTCGGTATGCTGCGAGGTGATGAAAGTGTGTTTTTAGGGCAGCGCTTGGTTCAGTATCGTGCAGATACAAGCAAACTTGATAATCGATTCCTGTTGTATTGCTTTCAGGCTGATGATTTGCAAGGACAAATTAAGGCACTGGGATCAGGCGCTACGGTTGAGCATATGCGTGTACCTGATGCAGAGAAACTAACACTATTACTTCCACCCCTGCCAGTTCAAAAAAGAATTGCTGATATTCTTTCTGCTTATGACGACCTCATTGAAAACAACACAAGACGCATCAAAATATTGGAAGAGATGGCGCGATCGCTCTACGATGAGTGGTTCGTCAAATTCCGCTTTCCCGGTCATGAACAAACCAAACTTATTGATTCAGAATTAGGGTTAATTCCTGAAGGCTGGGAAATAAAAACTTTTGGAGATGTATCACTCAATTTTGATCGCAAAAGGATACCTCTTTCTTCAATTCAAAGATCTAAAAGACAAGGGGAATATCGCTATTACGGGGCTTCTGGAGTTATTGATTACATTGATGACTATATTTTTGACGGCAAGTATCTTTTAATTGCGGAAGATGGAGAGAACCTAAATAGTAGAAAACTTCCAATTGCTTTTCTTGCTTCAGGCAAATTTTGGGTTAACAATCATGCTCATATTGTGCAAGGTAAATCTCCAGTTTCGTCTGAGTTGTTACGTCTTTTCATGGAAGCCTTAGATATTTCGGGGTACATAACTGGTGCAGCACAGCCAAAATTATCGCAAAGTAATCTCAATCGAATTCCCTTCATACTTCCCTCGGAACAGCTTCTTAATCGGTTCAATGAAGTTGCTTGCCAGTTACTAAATCAGGTTGAGAATCTTCATAGAAAGAATCAAAATCTTCAAAAGACTCGTGATCTACTTCTACCTAAACTTATTTCAGGTGAGATTGATGTGGAGAAGTTGGAAGTAACTGAAGAAGAAGAGGCGATCATTCAGGGTGGAGAGTTGGTAGCTGTATGACTCAGATTTTTAATGTTTACTGTGACGAGAGTTGCCACCTGGAGAACGATCATCAAAGTGCAATGATCTTAGGTGCAGTTTGGTGTCCAGTTGAGAAAGTCCGCGAAATATCTAATCGCTTACGTGAAATCAAACTACGCCATGGCTTGAAGAAAGACTTTGAGGTTAAGTGGACTAAAGTTTCTCCTGCAAAACAGCAATTTTATTTAGATATAATTGATTACTTTTTTGATGACGATGATTTGCATTTCCGAGCCTTAATTATTCCTGATAAGAGCAAGCTAGACCATGTTGGATACCAGCAAGACCATAACACCTGGTATTACAAGATGTATTTCAATATGCTTAAAGTTATTCTTGATCCTCATGCTTGCTATCGCATTTACATCGATATTAAAGATACCAATAGTGCTGAAAAAGTTTCTAAATTGCATGAGGTTTTAGTTAGTGCAATATTTGATTTCTCGCGAAAAATTGTAGAACGTCTTCAAACCGTTCGATCGCATGAAATTGAGATTTTACAACTAGCTGATTTATTGATTGGTGCTGTTTCTCACCTTAACAGAGGTTTAGCGGGTAGTTCTGCAAAACAAGCCATTATCGAGCGTATTCGTGAGCGATCGGGATATTCTCTAACTCGCAACACTCTTGTTAAAGAGAATAAAGTCAATATTTTTCGTTGGCAAGCCTCAGAGGTATTGCAATGAGCGATTCTCTAAATTGGTTGCCTGAATTGGTATTACTCTCAGACCACAAGGGGGATTCAGAAGCTTATTTAGAAGCAGTTTATGCTTACTTCAAAGCAGACTTAGTTGATAACCCAGTATATTTTCAAGGAACTAAGATTGCACTTAAGAAGCACCCACAATTCCGAGATAAAGAGTTTGTATTTTGGCATGTAACATCTGAGGGAGATATCGAAGATGAGCGTATACCAGACTTTCGTAGATGTGAACGAATTCGATGGATAAGACCTAATTATCGAGAAAGCAGATGCGAACGATTCTGCAATCAAAGTTTGGAAGAATCAACGTAAAGGTGATCAAAGAATTTGTTTATGGCTGGAGCAAGAAGACTATTTAGTGGTTTTAGCAGAACGCAATAGCTACACTCTTCTATGGACAGCTTATTTAATTAATAGGAATCACACTAGAACCAAACTTCTAAAAGAGTACAAAGCCTATAAACAGCAAGTGTCGCCTAGAAAAATCTAGACGACACCGTTACTCCTTCTACACATGGCAGATGAGCTAATATTTAGTTGAACGAACTAGTACTAATTCCCGACACGTATATTCTAACGTTCCAAGTTCATAGAGTCAAAGCTTCTTAAGCCATACATCAAAAGTTTTATCTATCCTTGATAATCCTATAAAATATAAAAAACTTGTCCATGTATGGAGTAACGCTTTTACGGAACTACTGTATATAGCGTCTAAGGTTTAATAGTTTTTCTAATAGCCTCGGTAAAGAGAAGTGATAACTAAATAAGTAAGTAAGAGGCAGCTGCAATTCCATCATTATGTTTACTCGTCTTCCCCCTCAAACCGATCCCCCTCTCCCTCCCAAAGAAACCCTCCCCACAATGTACGATCTTCCCAGTGAAGATCCCGAGGAATCCGGTTTGCCTGACGAGTTTCATGATCTGCAACCCCAACTCCTAAGCGCCACCCTGCGCCTCAGCAACTACGCCTCAGACAACTTCTTCACCGGCACCGACCTTAACCTCTACTACGACATCCGCCATCCCCTCTGGTACAAGCGTCCCGATTGGTTCCTGGCGCTTGGTGTTCCCCGCCTCTACGATGGCACCGATCTCCGCCTCAGCTACGTCCTCTGGCAAGAAGGCGTTAGCCCCTTCGTCATCGTCGAACTGCTCTCCCCCGGCACCGAAACCGAAGACCTGGGACAAACTCAACGAGAAGCAGACCAACCTCCAACAAAATGGCAGGTCTACGAACAAATCCTGCGAGTTCCTTACTACATCGTGTTCGATCGCTACACCGACCAACTCCGTGCTTTTGGACTTGATAAAGGTAGCTATCAAGAACTGCCTCTCCCCGAGCAAAAGCTTTGGATCCCCGAACTGAATTTGGGTCTGGGCATTTGGCAAGGCACCTATCAGGGCGTTACCCGCAGTTGGCTACGTTGGTACGATGAGCACGAACAGTGGATTCCGACTGAAGCTGAAACCGCTCAACAAGAACATCAACGAGCAGAACGAGAACGCCAACGGGCAGAACAAGCCGAAACTCAATTAGAGCAAGAACGCCAGCAACGCCAACAACTCATCGAGCGACTCCGCGCCAAAGGGATAGATCCGGATGACTTGTTGAACTAAGTGATCAATTTTAAGGGGCATCTCGGAACTCTAAAGGTAAGACGACCCAACCGAGCAGGCAAGCACTTATGCCCCAACCGCATCTCGACTCTGAACACGCCTTAGAAAACGAAGCGATCGCCCTTTTCTCCACGCTGGGTTGGGATACTCTTAACGCTTATCAAGAAACCTTAGGCTCCAGTGGCACCCTCGGACGAGAAACCCGCAGCGAAGTTGTTTTGATTCCTCGATTACGGTCAGCTCTCCAGCACCTCAACCTAGGACTACCCGACGAAGCCATCCAGCTTGCCATTGAAGAACTGACCCGCGATCGCAGCACCAGTTTAGAAGCCACCAACTGTGAGATTTACCAACTCCTAAAGAATGGGGTCAAAGTTTGCTTCAAAACTAATGATGACGAAGAACAGGAAGAAACCGTCAAACTCATCGATTGGGACACCCCAAACAACAACCAGTTTCTGCTGGTTTCCCAGTTCTCTGTTACCGGGGAAATATACGGCAGACGGGCAGACTTGATCGGTTTTGTTAATGGTCTACCTCTCGTCTTCATCGAACTCAAAGCTCATCATCAACGGTTAGAGCAGGCATACCACAAGAACTTAACTGACTACAAACAAACCATTCCCCAACTCTTCTGGTACAACGCCTTAATCATCCTTTCCAATGGCAAAAATAGTCGGGTTGGAGCTATCACCGCTGAGTGGGAGCATTTTGCTGAGTGGAAGAAGATCAACGATGAAGGTGAAACCGGGATCATTTCCCTAGAAACCATTATTCGAGGCATCTGCAACAAAACTCACCTACTGGACTTAACCGAAAACTTCACCTTCTTCTTTACCACTGCGGGACGCTTAATTAAAATCCTAGGCAAGAATCACCAATACTTAGGAGTTAACAATGCGGTTCAAGCCGTGCAGCAGATTGGGCAGAACCGGGGCAAGCTAGGTGTTTTCTGGCATACCCAGGGCAGTGGCAAAAGTTACTCAATGGTCTTCTTCTCTCAAAAGATCCTCCGCAAACTGCCCGGAAACTGGACATTCCTGATCCTCACTGATCGCGAAGACCTGGACGACCAGATTTACAAGAACTTTGCCTATGCTGGAGCTGTTACCGAACCGGAACGAGAAGTCCGAGCGAAAAACGCTGACCATCTGAAGCAACTTCTCCGAGAAGATCACCGCTACGTCTTCACCCTAATTCAGAAATTTCGCACCGAGAAAGGGGCAGTCTACCCCAAACTTAGCGATCGCTCTGACATCATCGTGATTGCTGACGAAGCCCATCGATCGCAGTACGACACCTTTGCCCAAAACCTGAGAAATGCCCTCCCCAATGCAGGCTTTATTGGTTTCACAGGCACTCCCCTGCTGGCAGGTGAAGAGAAAACACGGGAAGAATTTGGCGATTACATCAGCATCTACAATTTCCGCCAATCCATTGAAGACGGGGCAACCGTTCCCCTTTTCTACGAAAACCGCATTCCCGAACTGCAACTGACTAACGAAGAACTCAACGAAGATGTTTATCGGATTGTTGAGACTGCCACTCTGGATGAAGAGGAAGAACGCAAGCTAGAGCGAGAATTCAGCCGCGAGTATCACCTGATTACCCGCAGCGATCGCCTAGAGAAGATTGCCGAGGATATTGTGAGCCATTTCTTGGGACGAGGGCACCAGGGCAAAGCAATGGTGATTGCAATTGATCGTTTCACAGCAGTCAAAATGTACGACAAAGTACAGCACCACTGGAAACAGCGGATCGACAGCCTGAAAGCTCAACTTTCTACCGCAAGCATTGTAGAACAACAGCAACTCTTGGATCAGATTGCTTACCTGGAAGCCACCGACATGGCAGTTATCGTTTCCTCATCGCAAAACGAGGAAGCCGATTTCAAGAGGAAGGGGCTAGATATCAGGCTCCATCGCAAACGGCTAGCCAATGAATCTCCTGGATTGGATGAAAAATTTAAGGATGCCAACAACCCCTTGCGAATTGTTTTTGTTTGCGCCATGTGGATCACCGGGTTCGATGCACCCAGTTGTTCGACTATTTACCTAGACTGAGATCTTGCAGCATTCTCAATAAGCCGATTCTAAGCGAGGTTTGAGGTCAATATCGAACCCAAAATGAGCCGCAATATCAGCGTGAGATTGGATGCGTTTGAGTAACTGAAACCAGATAATCGAAGGGAACAAA
>DVDV01000397.1 GCA_015296075.1 Leptolyngbyaceae cyanobacterium M33_DOE_097
GCAGCTCTTGCCACAGCCCTTGAATCAGGGCATCCTTCTCCGCGTGGCTCAGTCCATTTAGAGGGGGCAGTTCTTTCATGCCAAAAGCTTACCATCCTCTCCTTGAGACTGCATCAAGTCAACCTAGTTGAGCAATTACGATTTTGATTGCTGTGATTGGCTTCTTTATGCTGCTCGATGGTCAGCGGTTATGGCGGTTTTTAATGAAACTCTTTCCACCCCGTCTCCGCCAAGATTTCACAACGGCGATTCAGAAAAACTTTTTGGGCTTCTTTTGGGGACGGTTACTGTTATCACTCTTCTTTGGGGTATCCACATTTCTGGTCTTTATTGTGCTGAATATTCCATACGCTCTTGTGCTAGCAGCGATCGCGGGCGTCTTTGATTTGATCCCTGGCATTGGTGCAACCATAGGTATTAGCCTGGTGTGCCTGATTATTCTGCCGCAAGGAATTCTTATAAGTTTGAAAGTATTAATTGGTTGTATTTTGCTGCAGCAAATTGAGGAGAACCTGCTCATGCCCCGGATCATGCAAGGTTCTATTAATATGAACCCGGTGATTATGTTTTTTGCGTTGTTGGTCGGAGCGCGAGTTGCCGGATTAGTTGGGGTCTTTCTTTCTATCCCAATTGCAGGTGTATTAATCAGTCTACTTAACATAGATGAAATGCAGAGTGAGCAAATAAGCGAACCATAAATGAAATATCTATTTTATAAATATGTTTCTAAAGATAGATGAAACAATCATACCTAGCAATCAAAGTTTAGGGGTTTGTTGACGCTTCTGTAGCTAAAAAAGAGAGATAACCGAGTTGCAATGAGGATTTCGGTTTGTCTTTCCCAAAACTGTAGCAAATTGTTTAAAGCGAGTTGTTCTGAGCCTCTCACGTTTTCTACTGGGTATATTCCCCAACGTCTGTCACTCTCTTGTCACATTTGCGGCTGACGCTAAAAGCAGTTGATTTGAGATAGCAAGTAGGAGAATTTGTTTTGAATTTTATAAATCGAAAATGGTTGGGTATTACTGGTGGTTTGTTAATGCTTCCAATTGTTGCCTGCGCTCCAGAAACAGCCCAAACCCCTCAAGATACTGTTTCTCCCCCATCACCGGGACTGAATGAATCGCCTGCGGCAACGGCTCCTACAACGGGCGATCGCACAATTGCTGACCTCGCAGCAAGCGATAATTCTTTGTCTACCTTTAATACAGTTTTAGATGCGGCTGGAATGACCGAAACATTGAGAGGGCAAGGCCCCTACACGGTCTTTGCACCTTCCAATGAGGCATTTGCAGAAATTCCTGAAGCAACTCGTGAGCAGTTGTTGCGTCCAGAGAATCGCGAAAAACTCAGACAGGTCTTGTCTTACCATGTGGTTGATCGTAATTTGCCTGCAAATCAACTGCAATCGGGCGATGTAAATACAATCGCAGGCCAGAGTCTGAATGTGCAAGTGAATCAGGGAACGCAACAGGTCAACGTGAATGGTGCTAGTGTGACGCAACCGAATCTAGTCGCCAGTAACGGGGTTGTACATGTTGTCGATCAAGTAATCTTACCCCCAAATTTTTCGCTTTGATCGGTTAATGCAAAGAGGCAGGAGACTAAACTCTCCTGCCCCAATCGTCATCTTGCTACCAACCCTTCCTGAAATCTCAACTACAGGCTGAAACAGAAACTCGATAGGCGTTACCAATTACAGGAACACCCCCTACTTGCAAATTCACCTGATAGGGATTGGCATTTGGGCGCGATGCCCCTGTAACCGAAAAGGGTTGTCTTTCAGGTAATTCGGCCACCTGGTTATAAACCGTATCTGCGGTTTCGTTGTTGTATTTCAGGTTCATTTGAACGTTATATTCACCACCGTTTAACGGAAAAATGGTGGCAACATAACGGCGAAATGAGCGATCGCTCGGTACAACAAAATCTGTATTCCAGTTATCACGAGTGATCCCTGTTCCAGGTGGGGAAACGGATTTTTCGACTGTCGTTGTGTTGTCGCCTATAGCCTGCAACGGGGTACACGTTTGAGCGCTGGCAGGCTGAATTAGGATTGGCAAACTGGTAGCTACTGCTGCACTTACAACTACAAAGCTTGGCATCCGAGCCATGATGGGAAACATCTCCTTACTAATCGACAATTAAGTCAGGTACCTTCGGTGGCTACCTAATTAAAATGCAATTTAGGCACGACGACGGATCAACGATTCCCAAATGAAGATCGCAATCATGGCACCAATCACTGCCACGATTACTCCAGGAATGCTCAGACTAGCCGCAGTCAATTGAATCGTTCCTGTCTGAAGCAGGGTTACAACGCTGCCGCCAATCACTGCCCCAACAATTCCCAACAAAATATCACTGAGCCAGCCGCCCCCCTGATTACCGGGGTAAACCATCTTCGCGATCGCACCTGCTAAAAATCCCAAAACAATCCAGGCAATAATATTCATAGTTGTACCGTTAAAGCTACTTACACTTAAATATTACTTTTAGTCTGTTGCCAAGTCTTCAACCATAAGTTAGACGGCATACTTGCGAAATATCTCCAAATCAATCGTAGATTTGTCACTTTAATGTTATTTTTTCTGACTGATCGTTGCTTTGGAATCACTCTGAGACAGCCTGCGAGAAAGAAAGCAGTTAATAGGAGCCAAATTAGAACTGGACAAAGAGAAGTCATGGGGAAGTGAATCATGAATTAAAACAGAGTAAGCAGATTAAGTGCCAGCATTTACAGGAGCATCCACCAACATTTGATGCGACGATGAATGGCGTGACCAGAGAACCGTATGCCAAAACTGAGTGATTTGCTCACTCACCTGCTCTGGGTAGAAGTAATGAAAAAAGTAGCGTCCACTAGAACAAACCCAGAGACGCGAAGCCGGGTGGTGCAGGTGCGGTTGCCAACTCCGTAATTGATGAGGGTCAACAACTACATCATCAACGCTACCGCAGACCAAGAGTGGAATTTCAACAGAAATGGGTAACAAGCTCGGCGATCGCACCAAAGAATGGGGTGAAAGAGATTGATAGAGATCCTGTTCTAACAGCTTGGTGAGTACTTTTGTCATATCCTTGGGAGGACTCCCCAGGAGACCATACACCATTTGTCGCAGAATGGTTTGTTGATCGCAGGGCAGCAGACGACGTTGGGTGTAGTAGTGGGCCTGCCAATCAACAGCAGGATTCACTCCAACGGAAAGTAGCGTGAGCGATCGCACCCGTTCTGGATATTGACGAGCGTAGAGCAACCCCAGCAATCCGCCGGTGCTGTGCCCCAGTAAATGAATCGGTCGGTTGTAATGTTTCAAGTAATCATGCAGTAACACCAGAGCCGTTTCAAACGAATTTGGCTCATCGAGTGTCTGAGCATACTCCCACTGGGCGATCGATGTGTGTTGAGAGAGAACCTTGAGCAGGGGGCGATCAAATCCCTGTAAAGGAGGACTGACATTAATCCAAAGGGCATCCGGCAATTGAGACATGAGTGTTTCCTTCTGTTAGTAACCTGTATTCAAAACCATCGCTGCAACGGTTGCCATAAACCCCACCATTGCCAAACGTCCACTCCAAATCTCAACCTGCTTGGGATAACTCAATTGAGTACTTAATCCTTCAGAGTTAGACGTAACATTTTGTTCCTGAATCTGCATGTTTGAAACTCCACAAGTTTATCTAGTCTGGATTGGAATGCAATTACAACCATTCCGCTTGCAACAAGAGGGTTAAAGCAGTGGGCACCCTGCAAAGACTTTATAGAAAGCCCAATCTGCATTAGGGCACCCAACTGCTGTTTCGCATGAGTCAATCAAGCGTTTTTGATGAGTCAACCATGCCTCTGATTTCTGGACAACAGCAGTTTGGCGATCGCCGCAGAGTCACTAGAAAAAGGCATTATTCATGGTTGTGTTTACACTCCAAATTCTTGCTTCAACTGAGCAACCCAGGTTTTAATGCGACTTTCAGTTAAATCCGATTGGTTATCTTCATCAATTGCCAATCCCACAAACTTACCGTTTTTCACCGCTTTCGACTCGTTATGTTCATAGCCATCCGTCGGCCAATACCCGACTGTTTTGCCACCTAGTGACGAAATTTTCTCTTCCAAAATGCCCATCGCATCCTGAAAGTTGTCAGCATAGCCAATCTGATCACCAGTACCAAAGTACGCGACTTTCTTTCCGTTAAAGTCAATGATATCTAGCTCATCGTAAAATCCTTCCCAGTCTGCCTGAAGTTCACCAATATTCCAGGTAGGGCAGCCGATGATCAGACACTCATACTGTGTAAAGTCGTCGGCATCGGCATCGGAGATGTCGCACAACTCTACTACGCTATCGCCACCAAACTCTTTCTGAATAGACTCTGCAGCAATTTGGGTATTCCCTGTTTGAGTGCCGTAGAACAGACCAATTTTTGCCATGTTTTCTCCTCAAATCATTCAATTGAATACGTTGTGTATTCCTTATCTCACTGGAAAAGAAGGAAAGTAGCTGAATTTGATATAGGTCGATGTAGAAGTGGTTCAGAACAATGTGAAATGTAGATCCACAGTTGGCGATCGAGATGAGAAATGTATTTGTTGAGATACATTTATACAACGCAACTGATAGACAACTTTGACACCATTAAGGAGCGTGAAGTATTGATGAAAGGATGAGTCGATGGGTAGGAGAGTTAATGGGTAGACGTTTTATTGGCTGCATCCGCCCATCACCCATGCCCAACCCCATCAATACTTCACGCTATTCTTCAATTAGGCTTCGACCGAGTTTAACGCCCGTTCTACCCGCCGAAAATCAAATCCCATTGCACGGAGTGCATGCCACAAGTGTCCTTGCAAGAAAAAGAAGGCCAGGAAGAAATGAGTATTGGCTAACCAAGCACGCGACGTATGGGCACCCAACGGCAGAGTGACCGTGTCTGCAAAGTAGGGAGCAATCCCCAACTTGACTTCTAATGGCGCACCATAAAACTCAACTGGATAAGCCAGCGTATTGACAGCGCAGAAGTAGGCTGCAACAAATCCAGCGAGTGCGATTCCACCCAGGGAATAGGAGAGAATGGCTTCCCCAGAAAACGTCAGCACCTTCTTAGCCCACTTGAGCGGTGGCACCAAAATGTGCCAGATACCGCCTGCAATCAGCATCACGCCGACATAAATATGTCCACCGACCAGATCTTCTAAGTTATCTACGCTGGCAAAGTGAGTTTGATAGCCGTAGATAATAGCGGGATTCAGAGTTGGCTCAGTCACCACACGAACCGTTTGGCTGACAGCATCATACAACCCACCCCAGTACATCGCTTTAGCAACCAGCAGCAACGCACCAATGCCCAAGAAGAGCAGATGATGGCCTAAAATCAGCCCCAATTGTTTGGGATCATCCCACTCAAAGTGGAACTTCTTCGCCTGTCCCGCTGCTGTTTTCAGGTCTTCAGGTGCCTTGAAGGTATGAAACAGCGCTCCCGCCCCCAAAACAGCAGAGGAAATTAAATGTACGGCCCCTACCACAAAGTAAGGGTAGGTATCAATCACCTTTCCCCCATCACCGACACCAAAACCCAGGGTTGCCAGGTGTGGCAAAAGAATCAGGCCTTGTTCGCCCATCGGACGAGTGGCATCAAACCAGGAAATTTCAAATAACGTAAATGCTCCCGCCCAAAAAGTGATGAGAGCTGCTTGAGCCACGTGGGCTGCAATAAACAAGCCAGAAAGATTGGCAAAGCGAGCATTACCTGCCCACCAGTCATATTTGACGGAGGGTTTGTCGTAAGTCTGCATAAACAAATCCGTAGGTAAAGATTTCTTATTGAGAAGGAGTCGCAACAACTCCGCACAAGCTAGTTTAGAATTATTCGCAACAAGGTCAAGTTAAGTTTTATTAAGATGGGTTTATGCAGCCCGTTATCAGCCCGGTCGCAACGCCTCAATTGATTGAGTGTGCTTGCCTTGTGGTCATATCTCGACACAGCCACAACCCTGGAAGAACCAAATCACGCTTTTAGAGCTTGTAATGTCCTGAACTCAATGCTTGCCGCTATATAGCTCCTCGAAAGCAAAAGCTACGCGAACTTGTTGGACTGGAATCAGCGATCGCAGGGAAGACAAATCCCGCATCTATTACTCATCGCTTATCCCCCTGACGTTAATTAACAATAGATTTTGCTATAGTTGATAGTTAGTCTCAATAGAGGTGGATGATAGCCTACCAGAAGCTAAGTGAGGTATCACCTGGCCAGACATAGACAAGGTTGTACAGTCTTTCGATCCCGCCTAACTCTCCGAAACCCTTTCAGGAATGCGCCAAGCCGTAGAAAAAACCTTTAAAGCACGCCCTGGCGTGTCTCAGACAGAGTTATACCAATTCTCTAAATCCCATTTACAGCTCCGCGTAGGGGCGGTTCGCGTTCGTGTAGCGTTTCCGAAATAAATACCACCCTTACAGATAATCATCTGTAGCCCAGTTTTGAAGAATCGGTATTATAGAAAAATCTTTGAAATCTGTGCTTAATCAGATGTTTTCGGTTGGTTTCACCTATCTATAAAATATTTTTTCATAACCATATAATATTAAACTCAACTTCTGTCTCATCCGACTGATGTTCAAACATCTAGCCAATGAATCAATATCAAATAGGCTCTATTGAAGCGGTAAAGAAACAGTAAAAGTCGTTTTTCCAGGTTGGCTTTCAACTGAAACCGTTCCATTATGTTTTTCAACATTTCGCTTGACAATACTCAAACCAAGGCCGCTTCCTTCCCCAATTTGTTTAGTTGTGAAAAATGGCTCAAAAATGCGTTCTTGCAACTCTGGGGGAATTCCACTGCCCGTATCTGTAATGCTGATTTGCACCTGCTCTACCAAGGCGATCGCAGAAACAGTGAGTGTTCCTTTATAGTTCATCGCTTGTAGTGCATTTTGAATCAAGTTTGCCCAGATTTGATTGAGATCATCAGGAAAACATAGAACGAGCGGGAGGTCTGCATACTGTCGTATTACTTCAATTCCATGCTTCAGTTGATTATGGTAAAGCGTTAACGCTGTTTCAATGCCTTCAATGAGGTTCGTTTGCACTTTAACCCCGGTCGAGTCGTGATGGGCATAACTCCGCAACGCAGTAACGACTCGAATCGCGCGATCGCTCGCTGTAGTGATAGCCCAGGCACTTCGCTGAATGCTGGCTAATTCATAAGCGGTGGTGAGAATCGTAGAACTATTGGGGTCTTGTAATAGAGGCAGCAGCGGTTGAATCTGATCAGAGACACCAAGGTCAACCAGAGTGTCAGCGATCGTATCAGCATTTGCAATTGAAAAGGTTTCTAACTGTTGAATCAGATTGCGTTTTTGTTGACGTTTTTCTTTTCCTGAAATTGATTGAATCGCTTGATTGGAGCGGCTTGCATGACTTAATAATGTGAAGAAGTCTTGTTGTCGTTCTGGAGATAGTGATTGTAGAAACTTTGGTAGAGCTTGTAGATTGTGCTTGAAGAAGAGCGTGATGTTATCAATTGATGAGTGAATCGCCCCTAAAGGGGTGTTCATCTCGTGGGCAACATTGGCAACCAACTGTCCTAGAGCAGCTAATTTCGCAGATTGGATGAGTTGAGATTGGGTTGATTGCAGCTCATGCAGCATTTGTTCTAAATCTTGATTTTTCTGTTGCAACCGTCTTTGCAGTGAACAAACTTCTAAATGAGTTTTAATGCGGGCCAATACCTCCTCAACCTGAAACGGTTTAGTGATGTAGTCCACACCTCCGATCGCAAAAGCTTTGACCTTATCAAAGACATCACTTAATGCACTCAAGAAAATCACTGGAATATCTCGTGTGCGTTCATCTGCTTTGAGTCGCTCACAAACCTGATAGCCATCCATCTCAGGCATGTTGATGTCTAGCAAGATTAAGTCAGGAGGCATGCCTTGAGCGGCAGAAAGCGCCAATTTGCCACTCGTAATTGGACGGATTTTGTAGCCTTGTTCTGACAAAAGTCCGACTAACAGGCGTAGATTATCGGGGGTGTCATCCACCACCATGATATTAAAAACGGGTTGATCAACAGGTGTAAAAGTCATCGCAGGTTTTACCTTCTGGATGGGTTACTCATTGGATTGAAGTGCAATCAAAATTTGCTCGTATTCAAAGTTGTTAATCAGGGCGGTTAGGGTAGACTGAGATCTTGCAGCATTCTCAATAAGCCGATTCTAAGCGAGGTTTGAGGTCAATATCGAACCCAAAATGAGCCGCAATATCAGCGTGAGATTGGATGCGTTTGAGTAACTGAAACCAGATAATCGAAGGGAACAAA
>DVDV01000239.1 GCA_015296075.1 Leptolyngbyaceae cyanobacterium M33_DOE_097
AGAGCAGCAGATCTTGAGCTTCATTGACTACTTCAACCGCACCTTTGCCAAGCCTTTTGTCTGGAAGTTTAAAGGGTTTGATCAAGTCATCTAAGCTGGTCAGTCACTCCTGCTAGCCTGCACTAGTGTGTGAGCTAAATGCATGGTTTGCTGTACAGCTATTTGAGTGGTTGGTTGGTCCCTGTGAAGTCACTGAAGCAGAATTTACGGACGAACACGGAAATCTAGTCCGCCAACAGAGCCGCGTTCACATTAAAAAATGTCGATACCTTGAACAAAGCAACTGCGTAGGAATGTGCATCAACATGTGCAAGTTACCGACCCAAAATTTCTTTACGCAAGACTTTGGGATTCCGCTCACCATGACGCCCAACTTTGAGGACTACAGTTGCGAGATGGTATTTGGTCAAATGCCCCCTCCGCTTGAAACTGAGGCCGCTTACACGCAACCCTGTCTGTTAACAAAGTGCGAAACTGCAAGTCCTTATTCCCAAGCTTGCCCCAAGATTCAGAGTTAGTCGCAAGCAGCAGGAAGGATCGATCGTGTTTCAAAGATGTGGGTCTACTTGTTACTGGAGTTTAGACCAATTCAGAAAATACACCATATTTGGAGGGGCGAACGGCTTGTTGCCCTTACAGATACAGCGCTACGCATAGAAGTTGGTACAAGAGGATGTGGGAGCTGCGCTCCCAGCCAAGGGTTTCACCCCTGCACCCCGTCCTAACATTTTCCAGTATTGCTATAGATCCCGATGCCGATTTAACCACACGTCCGTACACCTCCAGAGGGATATCAAATGTTTACGAGCTATAGTCCCCAGAGTGGACTGAGATGCCTATCAAGTAAAGTCCTTTTTTGCGGTCATAGCTGTCGCCATGTGACTTAGGACGTTGGAGGGATGGGGTGTGCAAGTGTGAGAGTGTATGGTTGAGGCTCAGTCGAAGCCTCTGCAAGCTGTCTTAACTAAGATGACCAGGGCTATACCTCAAGATTGAGTGGAAGCTGGACTGTAAAAAGGGTGCAGCCATCGGCTGCGCTTACTTCGATCGCGCCTTGCAGGTAAGTCACAAATCGTTTTACCAGAGCTAACCCTAACCCAGTGCCACCGTGCTTCCAGGGATCATTATTGGGAACTCGGTAAAACGGTTCAAAAATCTGCGTTTGCTGCTCTGGTGAAATCTCGACGCCTGAGTTGCGAATCAGGATTTGCAGCGCAGAAGTCGGAGCAGCAGGGACAAGGGATACTGATAGCTCAATCACACCCCCAGCAGGCGTGTACTTGCAAGCGTTATTCAACAGCTCTGAGATGATGCGGGTGAGGCTAGGTAAGTCAGACTGGAGGGGTGGTAAATCAGGCGAAATATGAATCTGAAAGGTTTGCTGTTGTGCGATCGCCCGTTCATAAAAACTTTGGGCAACATGAGGCAACCACTCTTGCAAATGAACCGTTGTCACAGTTAACCCGAAGGCTCCTGCTTCGAGCGATCGCAAATCAAGCAAATCATTGACCAGACTCAACTCTTGCTCACATTGCTCCCGCAAGATTGAGAGGTAGCGATTGATCTGTTGGGTTTGGGAGACTTGCTCAGTCCCTAAAATACCCTGCTGATTTAAGGTCGTCTCTAACAAAAAAATTGCAAGCTTGATATTCGATAAAGGGGTACGCAATTCATGCGAAGTAGTTGCTAAAAAATCATCTTTTAACTGATTGAGTCGCTGCTGCTCGGCAAGTTGTAACTCTGCCTGTTGGGCACGCTCATTAGCCAGGTCACGCTCTGCGGCCAGTCGCCGTTGAGTATCGTCTCGAAAGACCAACACAGCCCCAGTCACAGCCCCTTCGTTGTTCTTCAACAGAGCGGCACTATCCGCAATGGGTAACGTGGAACCGTTTTTGCATCTCATGAAAACGCCATCGCTGATATGAACTGTTTGATGGGTTTCCAAGGCCGATAGAATGGGATTAACTAGAGGGCGTTGATTCTGTTCATCCAGGAATGGGATTGTTTCCGTCACAAGCGTTTCTTTCGCTTCATCGAGTCTCCAACCCGTGAGCGTTTCAGCTGCTGCGTTGAGATATTTGATGTGCAGTTTAGGGTCTACAACAATGACACCGTCTCCCATCCCCTGCAAGATGGTGTAGAAGAACTGTTCTCGCTCATACCGACTCAGGGCTGTTTGAATTGCAACGTACAGTTCTTTTTCTCGGACTGGTTTCAGCACATAGCCAAAAGGAAAAGTCAGGGTAGCCCGTTCTACTGTGCTTTGATCAGAGTGACCTGTGACATAAATGATGGGAATCTGTAACTCCTGCCAAATTCGCTCAGCCGCCTGGATCCCATCTATCTCTCCCCGAATTCGAATATCCATCAAAATGACGCTGGGGCGCAGCGCGATCGCAGCTTGAATGGCTGCCTCACCTGAGTCAACAATATCTAAAACTGTGTAGCCAAAAGTCTCTAAACCTTCCTTTAAATTACTTGCGAGAATGTACTCATCTTCAACAATAAGCAGTCGTACCCTTTTTAGGGAATTTGAACCGAGCGCCATATCCCCTTCTATCATACATTTTTACCTGCAAAAGCCACTCTAAATTCTGTCCCTTGATTTCCATCAATCTCCATGGATCCTCGAATTTGCGAGACTAACCCACGCACCAGTGTCAACCCCAGTGTTTTTGTTGTTTCAGGATTAAAGTCTGTTGGCAGCCCAACTCCGTTATCTCGAACGGTGAGGATGTAGGAGTGAGTTGCTCCAACCTCTGTTGGGGAGGCGATCGCTTGCTCTAACTTGACCTGAATTTCTCCCGTTCTTTGAGGTGCTGCACCAGAGGCGAGATCAGCGGGAAACGCATGCTTTAAAGCGTTAGATACTAATTCATTAACAATTAAGCCGCAGGGAATTGCGGTTTCAACATCTATGTTCACTTTCTCAACCTGAACTTTTAACTTAACTTGACTTGAATTGATATTGTAAGAATCGAATAAATAAACAGTTAAATCTTGGATATATTGAGCGAAATCAATATTAGCGAGATCTTCTGCTCGATAAAGTTTCTCATGCACGAGGGCAATTGAGGCAATCCGATTTTGACTATCCCGCAAAATTGCATCTGCCTGCGCATTTTGCGTGCGGCGAGCTTGCATTTGCAGTAGACCACTGACGATACTAAGATTATTTTTAACCCGATGGTGGATCTCTTTTAGTAAAATCTCTTTTTCTTTAAGAGAGGCTGCGATCTTCGACTCGGCTTGTTTGCGATCTGTAATATCTTGCTGTACCGCCACCAGCACATCACCATAGTCTGGATGCTTAAAGACTGAAGTGGTTGCACTACACCAGAAAGGTGTGCCGTCTTTTTTGACGTTGTGAACCTCATAGGTTGACTCACCGCTTTGAAGAACAGCCTCTCGAATACTCAGGTTCACGGCTTGCGCTGCACCAGTGTCGCTCGCATAGTTAATGATTGAGACATGGCGGCCATTAAGTTCCCCAAAATCATAGCCGAACATTTGCTCAAATTTGGGATTAGCGTAAACAATAATGCCATTATCGGTCCTGACCAAGCAGATTCCTTCCGCCATATTGCGGGTAATAACAGCTTGCAACTCAAGCATCTGCTCAGCCCGTTTTAGCTCTGTAATGTCTCGCCCTTCAGGAATTAGCATTACAACCTGACCCGCCTCATCAACAATTGGACGCAGTGAAAAGTCAATGGTAATGACTTGCTGGTTTGCTCCCTGAACATCAACTTGATAACGAATAAACTCACCCTGGGCGGCCTGGGCGATCGCTCGTTTTAGTTGTTCTTGCGTTTCAGTGGAGAGTTGCCACCAAATAACATCCCAAAAATAAGTGCCGATTACGTCTGCCCGACTTAGCCCAGCAAATTCAAGCGCTGTCTGATTGGCTTCGAGCAAGATCCCATCTGGCGACAGTAGCCCAATGAATTGAAACATCTGGTCAAAAATGCCACGAAACCGCAACTCACTTTGCTTAAGCGCGGCCTCAGCTTGTTTGCGATCGCTGACATCTCGGTGAGTGCCAATCATCCGTAGAGGTTTACCCTGTTCATCTCTTGCAACGACTTTGCCATAGTCTGCAATCCATTTCCACTGATCAGCTTTTGCCCGTAAGCGGTAGTCAAACTCATATCGCACAGAACTATCTTGAAAATGTCTTTCTAACAATTCATTGACTGAGATCTTGCAGCATTCTCAATAAGCCGATTCTAAGCGAGGTTTGAGGTCAATATCGAACCCAAAATGAGCCGCAATATCAGCGTGAGA
This sequence comes from Leptolyngbyaceae cyanobacterium M33_DOE_097, assembly GCA_015296075.1. Classification (GTDB taxonomy): domain Bacteria; phylum Cyanobacteriota; class Cyanobacteriia; order Leptolyngbyales; family Leptolyngbyaceae; genus DSRU01. Next base: position 4,288 of record DVDV01000239.1, read on the forward strand.
TTGGATGCGTTTGAGTAACTGAAACCAGATAATCGAAGGGAACAAA
>DVDV01000285.1 GCA_015296075.1 Leptolyngbyaceae cyanobacterium M33_DOE_097
CTGAAACAACGACGTCTGAAAGCGTTAGCATAGATCTAGAACTTAATTGATTGGGGTGCACCCACTGGGTGCCCCTTTTTTGTATCCTCTTCTATTCTCGCTAATCCGCCCCGTACTCCCCCAACCTCCGGATGCGCCCCAGGGCGTGGCATCGCCCTTGTTAGCGTTGATTGCTCTCCACGGGTTAGAAACCCACATCAGAACGCTTGGAACAAAGCAACATCCGATTCATGCTGTGTTTTACGCAGACGACTTCGTGGTGTTCGCTAACCGACTGTCAGATATCAACCGGGCAAACATAGCGGTGGCACAATGACTGGAAGGGGTTGGGTTACAACTCCATCCTGAGAAGACCAAAATCAGCCATACCCTCGACGGGAAGGCAGGTTTCGATTTTCTTGGGTTCTCAATGCGACAATATCGGGTAAGCAAATATGCGTCTAAGCATGGATTCAAGACCCTGATTAAACCCAGTCAACAGAGTCAACGTCGCCACCTGGCACAATTGAAAAAGACTGTGTCATCTCACGGTGCAGCAACGCAAGCAGGGCTAATTACTCACCTCAACCCAGTCATTACTGGATGGTGCCAATATTACGCCTCGGTAGTGAGCAAAGAAGTGTTTGCTTCAATGTCTCACTACCTGTTTGAGCACCTGTTACGCTGGGCAAAACATAGACATCCCAGACTTAACACCCATCAAATTGTGTCGCGCTATTGGCGAGTAAACCAGGGAGATGGATGGGTGTTTCAAACCAATGGTGAACTCAAACTCCGTCGCCATCATGAAACCGACATTCCGCACTTCCAACTGGCACATCGAATATTTCAACGAAGCAATGGGACTTGCAGAAACTCTGGCCAGATGATTATCTCAATAAGTCCTACCCATTCTCAATTACGAACAAATAGTTCGTGTGAACTAAAAAACGTGTATCCTTTGCCAGAAGAGTCTTTCAAGCTTAAATATCTGAGTGTGACACTTAAAGTGCGGAATATGGGATGAAACACCCATCCGTCGCCATATTAAGGTCCAAGCCAATCGCTCACCGTATGATGGAGACTGGGCTTACTGGGGAACAAGGCTCAGAGCGTACCCTGAGCTACCACCGTTGAAAGCATTATTGCTCAGACAGCAACGGGGTAAATGTACTCGCTGTGGACTCAATTTTTGTTCAGATGATCTCATCGAGGTACACCACCAAGATGGAAATCATGGCAATTCAAGCCTGAATAATCTGAAACTGCTGCACCGTCACTGCCACGACCAGGCACATGGAGCAGCGACAACACCTAAAACTGGTATTCCTGACAATGAACCAGGTTGGAGAGAAGTCGGATGCCCGGAAACAGGCAAGTCCGGTTTTGAAGCCAAGCAGGTGGGGCGACCTACCTGCTTAGGTTAACCAGTCCCGATTCTACAACATAGGGGTAATTGAGTATTGAATCAGCGCCCACGCTTACATATTGGGACAGGTTGACATATCCTCTCCAACAAGGAGCCTTGCAAGACTAGGCAACGCCTCACCGTAAGTTGGGTGAATGTGAACCGATTGTTCGAGTAACTGCCACGTTGCTTTCGCTTCCATCAACGACAAAAAGACGTGCACGAGTTCAGCCGCTTCGTATCCAACCAGCGTTGCGCCTAAAATCAAATTTGTCTGGTTGTCGATGACCATGCGGTAGAACCCCAGATCGTGCCCCCACTCAATGCTACGGGCGATGTGAGCCATTGGCAGGGTGACTTCTCGGGCAGCGATACCTTGTTTCTGAGCCTGCTCTAGCGTCATTCCCACTCGACCCACGTGCGGTTCTGTGTAAACGGCATAACCTAACACGCGATCGCTGCGTGTCCGCTGTTCGCCACACAGAATGGCTTTTAAGCGGCGATAGTCTTCCCAGGAAACATGGGTAAACGCAGGCTGTTTGGCAGCATCTCCGATCGCATACACTCCGGAGCAAGTGGTTTGAAATTGATCGTCGATTTTGATAAATCCCTGGGCATCTAATTCAACGCCAGTCACCGCAGCATTTAATGCCCCCGTGTTGGGTTTGCGTCCAGTGGCAATTAGCAAAGCTTCTCCATCCAATACTTTGCCATTACTCATTGTGAGGGTAAACACACCATTCGTATAAGCAACTTGTTGAACCTCTGTGTTTAGATGCAATCCAATTCCATCTTGCTTAAAGGCATCTAGTAGCACCGCGCCGACTTCGGATTCTTCTTGAGCCAGCAGGCGATCGCCCCGCACAATCAATTTGGTTTGGCTGCCCAATCGTGCCATTCCCTGTCCCAACTCTAGTGCAATGTAGCCACCGCCAACTACGAGCAATCGGGGTGGAAGCTGTTGCATATCAAAGAAATTGCGGTTGGTGAGATAGGGAGTTCCGGCTAAACCGGGAAAGTCAGGAATGGCGGAGGATGTACCTGTGTTGATGACGACGATTGGAGCCCGCACCGTCACCCCGCCGCCGCTGACTGTTCGCTCTCCGGTGAAAGTAGCTTCAGCGCAAACCACTCTAACCCCTGCACTTTCTAATCGCCGTTTCGTACCCCCGTTAAACTGGCTGCGAATGCCACGCACCCGCTCCATCACGACAGCAAAATCGACTTCAACCTGCGCGTGAATGCCAAGTTTTGAGGCTTGTCGAGCGCGACCCGCAGCATGGGCAGCAGCTAAAAAGGCTTTAGACGGCGTACAGCCATAGTTGATGCAACTGCCACCCAACGCATCACGCTCAAATACAACGACCTTTTTGCCAGCTTTGGCGAAGTCAGCCGCAAGGGGAACTCCACCCTGTCCACTACCAATTACAATCAAATCTGCTGTTTCCATAACGATCTTGTGGTGTTGATAAAGTGAGCTTTGTGTTACATAAGGTTTCTAACGGTTCTTCAATTTCAGTCTGGCGACAATTTTCAGTTGCTTGACATTCACGTGAGACGCATCTTCACCAGTCGCGATCGCCAACGCCCAAATAAACTAAGTGGCCTGGGTTTTTCACGTTGTATTTAGTCATCAGGGTTTGTCGAGTTTGACTGACTTTAACTAAATCATCGACCTCCTCGCCATTCTCAAATATGGCTTCACTACGGGCAAAATCAGCGGCGTGCAATTTCACAAAGTTGTACATGCTCGTCGGTGGCTTTCCTGAGATCTTGCACCAGTTTCAACAAGGGGTTGCCAAAGAAGGAAAAATCTGAAAGAAAGGGCGTAATCAAAATTTAACTGAACGGTTATGGAAACCATTGTTCAACACGCCCAAGGATTAGTGTATAGCCTGCTTTGC
>DVDV01000333.1 GCA_015296075.1 Leptolyngbyaceae cyanobacterium M33_DOE_097
AAGCAGGCTATACACTAATCCTTGGGCGTGTTGAACAATGGTTTCCATAACCGTTCAGTTAAATTTTGATTACGCCCTTTCTTTCAGATTTTTCCTTCTTTGGCAACCCCTTGTTGAAACTGGTGCAAGATCTCAGTTGAGGTGAGTGGTAAGCAAAATCTCGCCTTTCAGGGACAGGTAGACACCTCTGCAGCGTTGGGTAAAGTTGGTACTTTGTTGCTTGACCCAACCAACATTACGATTACCGACGCGGCTGTAATAGACCCACCTGCTGCGAGCGATGGAGTTTGGTCATTCGCAGATGATCCAGGGAATCAAGAAATCTCACCAGCGGCAATTTCGACGATTTTAGACTCCACTAATCTTGAATTGCAGGCTACCGACTCAATTACAATTGCTTCCAATGTTGCGGTCAGTAGCCCAAACGATTTCACTCTCACCGCAGGTAACACAATCACTAATCAAAACAGTGCCACGATTACCCAAGCAGGGGGGGGTGCCGTTACTCTGCAAACAGGAAGCATTGACGCCGAAGGGATATTTAGCGTTAATCCTGCTGGCGAAATTACCTTTATAGGTGGTAGCATCGCTACTAGTCAGCCTTTGAATGGTGACTCTGGTAGCATCGACTTATTGTCTGGTGATATTACCTTAGATGGAGCAAACATTTCAACGAGAGTTTCTGCTCCACTCAATGGTATTGCTGGAGATATCAATATCGAAGCATCAAATTCTTTCTTGGCAGCAAATACTACGATTGATACAAGTCATGACAGTGGTATTGCGGGTAACATTACAATTCAAGCACTGGGAGATAGTGCTACTCCACAACTGCAAGTGCTGAACAGCTTAATCAATAGCGACAGCAACAGTGGTGATGGTGACTTTAGTCAAGTTACACTCCTCGCTCCAAATAGCTCAATTCAGCTTGAGCAAGCAGAAATTTCTGCAATTAATAGGGTTGCCGCTGGCTTAGCAGCAGATATTTTTCTCAATGCACGCGACCAACTTTTCATCAATCAAAGCCAGATTAGCACTAATGGTAGTTTTGGTCGCATTTTCTTCGGTTATAGTGACGATTCTGAGTCTAGTCAATCACCCTTACCTCAATCTATTCTGATTGATAACAGCACTATTACGGCAACCAACGACATCATTGATGGTGACGACGTTGCTGGCGATATTTATATGCGTGCTAGCAGTAATATCACGCTGCAGAACAATAGCCAAATATCGGTCGAAACGGTTGGAGCAGAACCGGGTGGGGACATTCAAATTGAGACAGAAATCTTTAATCTTGAGAGTGGTACTCGTGTCTCTGCTAGCACAACTAGCACAGGAGAAGGTGGCTTTGTTGATATAGAGGCCAATTTTCTTAACATGAGTGGTGGTGCTCAGATCTTAGCTAATACAACTAGCACAGGAGAAGGTGGCTTTGTTGATATAGAGGCCAATTTTCTTAACATGAGTGGTGGTGCTCAGATCTTAGCCAATACAACAGGATCGGGAGACGCTGGATACATTGATATTGCCCCTCGCGATGGCAACGACCTTAGAATTAACTTCTCTGATGGTGCCCAGATTTCTACTGAAACGTCTGGAACTGGAGCAGGTGGAGACTTGACTATCACTGCACCCACGTCTATCACAATATCTGGCTCAGGCAAAATTTCAGCCGATACAGTCGCAAATGCTGTCGGTACAAGCGCAGATAGTGTCGGTGGATCTCTGACTATTAATACCCAGGACTTTACATTAGCAGACAATGCCATAATCTCCGCAGATACTCGTGGTAGCGGCAATGCAGGAACCTTACTCGTCAATGTGACAGGTGATATTGAGATCAGTCAGGGTGCTCAAGTTAGTAGCTCTGTTGCTAATGGTGCGAGTGGCAATGGGGGGCTGATTAACCTATCAGCGCAAAACATAACTTTGGGTGAGGGCGGACAGGTTGTTGCGAATACCGCCGGAAGTGGGATTGGTGGAACAATTAATGTAGAAGTGAGCGGTTCGGTCACCGTTAACGGCAATGAAAGTGGTTTTTTTGCCACAACTCGCGACTACATAGTCGGGGTAACGGTAACTGAAATTGGAGATACTGGACAACTGGCAGATGGTACGGCTCAAGATACGACCAATTTAGGGATTGGGCAGGTCCTCACCCAAATTACAGGTACGCTCAGCGATGGGAATGACGTTGATGTTTACCGAATTACATTGGCAGGTGACCAAACCTTTTCAGCAACATCGGATGTCAGTACCGCTTTTGACTCGCAATTATTTTTATTTGATGGTGGGGGGCTTGGTGTCTATGCAGATGACGACAGTGCGGGGAGTTTACAAGCGGCTCTGCCCGCAGGCAATGCGCTGACTCCGGCAAATGCTGGAACTTATTACTTAGCGATTACTCGCTACAACAATGACCCGTCTAGTGCGAGTGGCACCATTTTTGACTCTGGAGTTTATCTAGCTGAGGCAAATGGGCCGGGTGCAAGTCTACCTTTGGCGAGTTGGAGTGGTTCAGCCAATCTTGAGGGGGGAAGCTACACCATTAACTTAACTGGTATTACGGGTGCCCCTGAGCCACAAGCGGGTGGAACAGGAGGCAGTATCAATATTGAGGCAAATTCGGTATTACTCGACAATGGCAATATTTCAGCGACGACAGCAGGACAGGGGGTCGCAGGCAACGTGACATTAACTGTCAACACGTTGACTATGACCGGAGAAACGGAGGCAAGTGCCAGAATTCTCACAAGTACCTCTGGGGCAGGTCCAGCCGGTAATATTACCATTGATGCCACTCAGTCGGTAAGCCTTAGCGATCGCTCATCGTTACGGGCACGTTCAACAGGTAGCGGCAATGCTGGAAACATTACAGTAAGAACCCCACAACTCAGTCTTAATAATGGCGAAATTACGGTCAGCAGTGAGGGGAGTGGTGCAGCGGGTTCGCTCAATATTGCAGCAGCACAAATTGAGTTAAGCAACCAATCAAGGCTAGAGGCATCAACCGCTACTGGTACCCAGGGTGGTAATGTTTCCGTGGTTGCGACTAATTCAGTTTCTCTCAGTGGCAACAGTGCGATCGCGGCTGCGGCTACTGCTGGAGGCAACGCTGGAGGTCTGAGTATCCAGACAACTCAACTCAACTTAAATAATTCCACTGCGTCCGTTAGCAGTACTGAAACTGGAACCGCAGGCTCCTTGTCTGTTCAGGCTCAGTCGGTAAACCTGCAAAATGCTAGTACCATCGAAGCCACAACCCAAGCTGGGTTCGGTGGATTTATTGAGTTTTTTGGCTTAAATGATTTGCAACTCGACAACAGCACTATTAATGCCTCCACAGCTAGTGGAGAGAGTGGGTACGTTTTCGTAGATGCCAGCAATTTGGTTTCGCTTAGCAACAATAGCGCGATCAATGTAGAAGCTACCAATGGGGGCTCAGCAGGATACATTGAGATCCAGACAAACCAGTTCAACTTAAACAACTCCAGGGCTTCGGTTAGCAGTACCGGAACTGGAGGTGCAGGCTTCTCATTTAACCCTGAAAGAGCAGGCTCCTTGTCCGTTAGAGCTCAGTCAGTGAACCTACAAAATCGCAGCACTATCGAGGCCGAAACCCAAGCCGGATTCGGTGGATATATAGAATTTGTCGGCTTAAATGATTTGCAACTCGACAACAGCACTATTAATGCCTCCACAGCTAGTGGATTCAGTGGGTACGTTTTCGTGGATGCCAGCAATTTGGTTTCGCTTAGCAATAATAGCGCGATCGCCGTTGGAGCTACTGATGGCGGTTCAGCAGGATATCTGGAAATCCGAACAGCGCAGCTCGGTTTAGATAATTCCACCGCATCGGTTAGCAGCACTGGAACTGGAGATGCAGGTTATATATTAATTGATGCTCGATCGGTGATTCTACAAAACCGTAGCACTATCGAAGCCACAACTGAAGCCAATACTCAAACCGGACTCGTTGGATCTGTTGAGTTTGTTGGCTTGAATGATTTGCAACTCGATAACAGCACCATCACCGCCTCAACCCAAAGCGGTATAGCGGGAGATGTCACAATTGGTGCTGCCAATGAAGTTCGTTTAGAAAATGATTCAGAAATTTCAGTTGCAGCTAGAAACGGTGGTACCGCTGGCACCCTCGACATTACCACCCAGCGGTTCCGCGTTGAAGACTCACAAGTCAGCGTCAGTAGCCGCACCGGAATCGCAGGGAACTTGAACGTGTCAGCCGGGACAATCTATCTTTATCAAGGACAATTAACTGCCTTTAACGGCCAAGGTAGTGGCGGTAACATCAATCTCAATGCCGATGGGTTAGCTATCCAACTGAGAGCTGAAAGCTTGATTTCAGCCGAAGCGTTTGGTTCCGCGAATGGCAGCAACATTACCGTTCAAGTTCCAAACGGGTATATCATCGCATTCCCTTACGAAAACAGCGACATTACCGCCGATGCCGACGCGGGGAGTGGTGGCACAGTGCGAGTGGATGCATTAGCCCTGTTTGGGATTGAGTTTCGTCCAGCCCGCACGCCCTTAAGTGACATCACAGCGAACTCTCAAACCGGGGCAGATGGCTCAGTTGAGGTCAACACTTTAGGCATTGACCCCACGCGTGGTTTAGTCCCTCTTGCCGCAGATTTATCTGACCCAACCAACCAGGTTTCACAGGCGTGTTCGGCCCAGCAACAGACTGATAACCGATTTGTTGTGACAGGCCGAGGCGGTTTGCCAGCTAGCCCCGAAGATAGTTTGGCTGGGCTACAGCCTCAAGTTGAACTGCTGACCCCTGTGCCAGGTGGCACCAGCCAGCCAGCCAGTCCTCAGAGTAATCAAAAGACCCAGGCTGAAACACAAATTGTCGAAGCTCAAGGCTGGAAGCGCAACGCTGACGGTTCGATTGCCCTGGTTGCCCAAACCGCTGAACCAGTTTCTAAAGGGCAATGGCAACCGGGTATGGAATGCCAGAGTTCAACTACTAAAGAGACAGCTCAGACATTACCCTGATGAAATAAAGGTGTAATTTAAGGGGGCAATTCTCACTACTTTCAGCGACTGTTGCAACCGGCTGAGCGATCGCAACCCTGACGCTCAAATTCTGCTATTGAATCGAGCGATCGCACCATTCATCACGGTTTGATTCTTAATCATGCAAAGCACTGTTCTTGGAAGGGTTTGCATTAGAAGAAATTAATGGTTCTGAAGCTGTCATCGTTTATCGTGAGAAAAGCTGAACAACTAAACTAGCGACCCACACACCCAAACAAACGAGACTTACATGAACCAGGACGTTCACAAATGTGCGGCCAAATTTGCTCCGGGATTGGTATGTTTCAGAATGCCTCCGTTCAATCCGTTGCTGAGAAATGATTTGTTGGAAAATCGCTTTCGAGGTGGCAAATCGTTCTAAAACACTTTCAACTGTCTCGGAACTGGGTTCTAACGCCCCACCTGAGCCATGATAGGCTTCAACTTCCAGGTGAAATACTTGCCCACATTGACGACACGAAAAATACTCTTCTATCAAGTCAAACCACCAATCTGACAGCTCATCTCCCGATGATGGACCGAGATGCCTGAGGTTCCGTTGCTTGATCAAAGAAGCTGTTTCTTGCAGGCTGTTGAAGGTTTTAATGGGGATCCCAGGCATGAAGTCGGAGCAAGCATCACAGGACATTGTTTTAAAGCTCAAGCGAGTTGAATGACTTAAAATATAGTTTGAATGTAGAAAAATAGAAAGCCTGGATGAATGAATGCTGGATAATTCGTCTAGTGAAACAAGTGGCGTGTTATAGGGTGTTTGCTCTTATTTAAATAGGGTCAGCGAAGAGCGACGCTTGTAACGCGAACCACCCTGAAACGCCTGCAATCACCAGTCCGATCGCCCCGACAATTGTCCCAATTAGCAAGCGTCGTTTCCCCTTTGCAGTCGCTTCCTGCAAGGAACGTTCGGCTTCCAGCAACTTCTGTTCTGCTTGTTCGCCCTTTGCTGCCGCTGCTTGAAGAATTTGAGTGGCTTGTTGTTGTGCATCTTCTACAGTGCGGCTGTTACTCACATAGCTTTGCTGGAGTTCAGTGGGTTGCGGTTCTTTGCCTACATTCTGCGCCAACCATTGTTCCGCCTGCTCCAGGTCATCCCCCCGCAGCAGTAGACTTTCTTTGCGACCCTTCTCATTCCACTCGATCGCCCTCAACAACAGTCGCGTATGGGCATGAAGATGGTCACTATCCTTATCTAAAATTCGCAGCAACTCAGTAAAGTTGGCGGAAAAGTCACCTTCTCGGTGGTTAAAGTCGAGCCATTGCACCTTTGCCAGTTCAGGATGCAGGGTCGCTCGGTCGAAGGGTTGAGGTTCAGCGGCGATTGCTATCCTGTTGTAGCCGAGCAAACCAGTCGTGAGCAGGGCGAGCAAAATCATCGGGAGTTTTGGGTAATTCAACATTTTCCACCTCCGGTGTACTGGATGACAAAAATCATTGACGTAGCAAAGCAAGGCTTCGAGGCAGGCATGGGGTGGTTGGATGCGTTGAGAATTAAGCACCTTCAACCGGATCGGCTCCACCCCTTTTGATCTCGAACTCCCCTTAATCAGGTGCAGATTCAGTAGTCGCGATGGAAGGTGGAGCCTCAACCGACAGGGGTACTCCCACGATCCATGGGTCATGCTTGGCGTGCCAGGTCGAGCCAACCAGCGGGTGGCGTTTGACCGATTTGGGGGAAGAATTCGTCGAGTCCGCCAGGGACGTAGGTGCCAAGCAACCGTGCCCTTCCGGGTCCCAGGTTTACCCAGCTATGCACCGTGTTTCGGGGCACCACCACCGATGTTCCGGGTCCGACCTCAAACTCTTCACCCTCGACGTAAAAGCGAAATTTACCTTCCAGGACTTCAAAGATCTCTTCGCGGTCTTTGTGATAGTGGAGGGGGGGACCTGAGAACGCTGGAGTATCCACTTCAATAATGGTGAAAGCTCCATTGACATCTTTGCTATGGACGCGAATCGCCATCTGCTCGTCGAACATAGTATCAAACCAATCGAGGTTTTCGTTCCGTCCAACAGTTGCAACGTTGCTTGGGTTCAATTCAGTACTCATTGTTTTACACGGATAAATGAAGTTGATAAAGGGGTTGGTAGGTTTGGAACTTGGCTGACTATCTGTAATCCGTTGATTGGGCCAGGGCGCGCCATTGAGCGGTTTCCTGCTCGACGTAAGCGTGTTTCTGGGCGATCGCTTGCAAAGTGTCGGTGCCAAGCGGCAACCGGAGGGGTGGTGTCTGTGCATTCGCCAGTTGCAGCATCGCTTGGGCCAGTTTGACCGGGTCTCCCGGTTGTTGATAACTCAGGTTAGAAGCGATTTGACGCACTTTACCAACCGTCTTGGCGTAATCGGGAATTTCCAGTGCCGTGCGTTGGAGTGAGCTGCCATCAAGAAAATTGGTGCGGAAGTAGCCCGGCTCGACCACTGTTGCATGGATGCCCAGCGGTGCTAACTCATCATGCAGGGCTTCAGTAATACCTTCAACGGCAAACTTAGTTGAAGAGTAGATCCCCCAGCCTGGAGTGGAGCGATAGCCACCGATCGACGAGAGGTTAATGATGTGTCCAGAGCGGTGCTGACGCATACTGGGCAATACGGCACGGGTGACATTCAACAACCCGAAGACATTGGTGCGATAGACCCGTTCAACTTCTTCAGCACTGGTCTCTTCGACACCGCCGAGGATCCCGAATCCGGCATTGTTGACTAACACATCGATCTGTCCAAAGCGTTCCAGTGCTGCTGCCACGGCTGCCTGCACCTGAGCTTCATCGGTAATATCCAGGCTGAGCGTCAACACATTGGGATTCGACTCGAATTCATTTAGATCAGCCTTTTTGCGGGCAGTTGCAATGAGTTGGTCTCCGGCTGCCAAAACCGCTTTCGCAATTTCGGCTCCAATTCCACGGGAAGCGCCTGTAATGAACCATGTTTTCTGAGTCATGAGTGGATCTCCTTTATTGCCTTATCCTTTCATTGCCTTTCTGGCATGGCTTCATCATAGGCTTGAGCAAAAAGGTTCTAAATACACAAACTTTGCAGATTCTTGCCTGATTTTCTCAAACAGCAGAATGACGCTCACAAGAATCTTCTATAATAGGCGCAGTCAAATGAGGGATGCCTCACGACACGCCGTTTAGCGTTTACAAGAACCCGGTATGACAGATGGAATTCAAAAGCACGAGACTCCGATGGATGCTTGTCAAGCACTGGCAGAATTAGTTACCCGTCACACCAGTGACAAGGGGAATGGAATTCATGCAACGGCGATCCCCCAGTTGGAATTTATGCGGGAGTCAACAGCTCCCAACATCCTTCGTGCGGTGTATGAACCGACACTTTGCATTATCCTGCAGGGGCGAAAAGAAACCTTGTTGGGACAGGAAACCTATCACTACGGGGCAGCTCAATATATCGTTGTCACGGTGGATCTGCCGCTCAGTGGCAATATTGTCGAAGCGACGGCGGATAAGCCTTATCTCTGCTTCAAGCTAAGCCTGGATGCGACTGGGCTTTGGGAAATCATCGATCAGATTGGGCACAGTCCAGATAAGACAGAACGTTCCGTAAGAGGCTTATTCGTCAGCGATGCCAATGCCCTGTTAATTGAGGGTGCGACCCGGCTTACTCGGCTGTTGGATACGCCCCAGGATATCCCATTCCTGGCACCGATGATGATTCGCGAAATCTACTACCGTCTGTTGATGGGCGATCAGAACGAAGCGGTTTGGCAGATTGCAACAGCTGGTAGCCACATGCAGCGCATTGCAGCGGTGATTAACCAAATCAAAGCTGAGTTTACCAAGCCATTGAGCATGGATGATTTGGCGAAGCAAGCGAGGATGTCTTCTGCCACATTTCATCGGCACTTTAAGGCCGTGACCTCCATGAGTCCGCTGCAATATCAAAAGCAGTTGCGGTTATTGGAAGCCCGTCGTCTGATGCTAGCTGAAAACGCGGATGCAACCCAGGCGGCGTATCAAGTGGGTTATGAGAGTCCTTCGCAGTTTAGTCGCGAATATTCCCGTATGTTTGGCGCGCCACCGATAAAGGATATTGAGCGGTTACGAGTTGCCTGAGGATTGACTGTTCAGCATTCGGTAGAAATTGATCTGCTAGGAGCCAAGAAACTGATGCCAATTCACTGATGGCAACGAAGCTGATGAAATGTCACTATTGCTGCCGCCAGTTGGTTCAGGCACGATTGAATCGACCGTCAAACAGATTGAAGTACGCATCAAGCTGTCTGGGGCACGGTGGAAAGTGGAAAATGTTCCTTAACTACTGCTTCATCGGTGTGCTTATCTGAACGGGCAGTTCTCAAACTGAGATTCGCAAGACTGGGATGCACCCGGTAAATCCTCAAAAGATAGAGCGCAAGCATCCGACTTTAAGAACTCGAATTAAGCAATTAGCTTAAAGTGACTCTATTGGTGGGTGTTGTTCAAAGAGCGGGTAAGCGCGCTCAAAGGCATAGCTGGCCTGTAGGATCAAAGCGTCGCTGTAGAGTGGGCCTGCAATTTGTAGCCCAACGGGGAGACCGTCTGAAATAAAACCGCAAGGAATGGATGCCGCAGGTTGCTCTGTTAGGTTGAATAAGTAGGTAAAAGGCACCCAACTCCAGTCATCTACAAAATCTTGAGGGCGAAGTAAACCTGCATCAAACGCAGGAATTGGCATTGTTGGTGTGATGAGTAAATCATAGCGATGAAAAAGTTCTTGTACTTGCGCACAAATAATGCCTTTTTGATTCATTGCTGTGAAGTAATCTAGCAAGCTTAAGCGCTGTCCTGCTGCCGCGATCGCCAATAACGCTGAATCCATCAACTGAATCTGCTCAGGTTGATAGAGCTGTAAGAAATTGGCATAGTTGGCATACCAAATGGGCAAAAACATTTCTAGTAAGTCAAACTCCCAGTTAATATGCACGACCTCAACTTCTGCCCCCAGTTGCTCAAAGGCTTGAGCCGCTTGCTCAACTAATTGACTTATTTCCGGATCGACAGCGCAAGGTTGACCGAGATTGGGGCTAAACGCAATTCGTAACCCCCGAACTCCTTTGTCAATGTCTTGCAAATAGTCGCGTTTGTCGTACGGAAGCGCAAAACAGTCGCGATCGTCGGGTTGAGTAATGACCGTATACATTAGCGCTGCGTCACTCACAGTCCGCGCCATCGGGCCAATCGTAGACATGCGACCAAATGTGCTAACAGGATAGACTGGAACTCTTCCCCAGGTTGGTTTTAACCCAAAAACATTACAAAAAGCCGCTGGAATTCGAATTGAGCCTGCCCCATCGGTACCAACCGCCAGCGAGCCGATACCACTCGCTAATGCGGCCGCAGCACCGCCACTACTGCCGCCAGGGGTCTTATCTAAATTCCAGGGATTACGAGTAATACCTGTTAAAGGGCTTTGGGTTACAACTTTATGGCCTGATTCGGGTGTGTTTGTCTTACCGATGAATACAGCACCATGCTCTCTTAATCGGGCTACAACGGGAGCATCAACCGACCATGCCTGATTGGGGTCAATTGCTTTAGAGCCTCGTAGCGTGCTCCAGCCTTTCGTTGTCACCAGATCCTTAATTGAAATCGGCACACCATCCAGCAGACCCCACGGTTCACCTTGCGACCATCGTTGCTCAGAGGCTTGAGCCATCGCTAGAGTCGTTGCTTCATCAACTAGACGAAAGGCATTGATGATTGGGTTGTACTGCTCAATGCGGTCGAGCAGGTAACGCGCGACTTCAACAGGTGATAAGCTGCGATCGCGATAGTGCTCAATCAGCTCAATTGCAGACATATAAGCAAGATCAACCATGAGTTTTATTCTGCTTTTGGTGTAGAGAGTAGAAATATTATGCTGCTTGGACGATTTTGAGAAAGTTATCAAACACTATTTTTGCTTCTTGATTCATTGTTGGAAGTTGCGCTGCCACCGCTTGCTTCAGATCTTCACAGCCTGTTGTACCTAGAGTTGCCTCTAAGTCAGCGCGATATGTTGGAATTTGAACCCAATCTTCGACCGTCACTTCTGTGACTTCGCTATGAAACTGTAGACCAAAGGTGCGATCGCCAACGGCAAAGGCTTGCACCTGACATTGGGGTGAAGTAGCCAGCACCGTTGCCCCCAATGGCAAGCGAGTGATCTCTTGACCATGCCATTGCAAAACCTTGTAAGTTTGAGGTAACCCCTGTAGCAGGGGATGCTGGTATCCTGCATCTGTTAAATTGATTGGCAACAAACCGACTTCTGGCGCAGGCATAAAACCCACTTCTCCACCTAACGCATCTGCCAGAAGCTGCGCCCCCAAACAAACCCCCATGTAAGGCAATTGCAGCTCAGTCACCGCATACCAAATTAATGCTTTCTCTTCGACCAGCCAGGGGTACTCCTTCGTATCTCCCACATTCATCGGGCCGCCCATCACCCATAGGGCTGAATATTTTTCTAAAGCTGGGAACAAGTCACCTTTTTCAAGTTCCACCACATCAACCGAAATACCTGCCTCGTAGCAGAACTGTTCAAAAATACCTAATCCTTCAGCGACAACGTGCTTAATCACTAAAAACTTCATTGCGAAATCTCCTTAACGTTCAATTGAAGCAATAGGGGTAATGTCAACTTCGATCGCGTGGACACATGAACTTTCTGCCAGATCTGTTTTGCGTCCTGGGTTCAGCACATTTACATTTGCCCCAGACCGATCACACTTGGGCCAGCGACCTTTGTACACCAATGCCACCCCCATCGGAACTTGATCTGAAAGCTTGACTTGCAATGGTAGGGCACCAATATCATTTGATAGTGTGACCCGATCTCCATCTTTTAATCCACGTTGCTGTGCTTCTTGTGGATGCAGCATGACATCTGCCTCACCAATTAAATGATGAACTTTTGCATCATTGCCATAGACACTATTCATTAGCCAGGGTGACGCTGGGGAAAGGACTCTCAACTTTCCATGTATCGGGCGAGCATCAGCCAGGGGTTGGGGCGATCGCGGTAATCCGGCTGCCACAAATTGCTTTGAAGCGATTTCAATCTTGCCGCTTGGGGTTGCAAATCGATAGTCAGCAAATTGCATGACGGGTTCGGGGGTGTAATCGATGGTTCCCCGCGTTGCAAGCTGGGTAAAGTCAATGCCCGTTTGAGTCTGCTGCAAAAGGTTGGCGATAATTGCAGCATCGCTTTCAAATAACTCCGGTTCAGTGAAGCCCATTGCCGCAGACAGACGACGAAAAATTTCTTGATTTGGTAGGGCTTCACCGATTGGCTCAGCCGCTTTCACCTGCGCCGAGATTGAGTAGTTGAAGTAGGAAAACACTAAATCATCAAATTCTAAAAAACTGGCAGCCGGTAATACAAAATCTGCGTAATCAGTCGTGTCAGTCGCAAAGAGATCAACAGACACCATGAACAGATCCTCTCGTTCTAAAGCTTGACGCAATTGCTTTTGCTGAGGGCTAGACGCCACGATATTGTTATTCCAACAGAACAGAGCGCGGCTTTGGCTTGCATTGGCTAGATGCGCTGCTAAATCCATATGGCTGATCGAATGCGCTGCGCCTGGGTTGAGGTGGGGAGCCGAGACATAATCGGAATCAATCCCTCGATTGGCCGTTCCATTCATATACAGCAGACCTGCGCCGGGCTTACCAAGGTTGCCCGTAGCGATCGCCAGCAAACTACACGCCCGAAACACATTCCCCCCCGTAGGTTGACGCTGCAACCCTTGCCCCAACCACAAGAGAGAGGGTCCCTGTCCGTAAACAATAGCGGCTTCCTCAATTAAGGCGGCTGGCACCCCCGTAACGGCTTCCCCCCAAGCAGGCGGGCAGGCTGACAAAATGGGTGCCACTTCTTCCCAACCCAACGTATGTTTTGCAAGAAAAGCTTCATCCAACAATCCTTCTCGCTGAATCACATGCAGCAATGCAAAGGCCAGTGCGCCATCACTGCCAGGAAACGGTTGCAGATGTAAATCGGCAGCGGCAGCCGTAGGATGCCGGATGGGATCAATCACAATCCGTTTTCCAGGGGCTTCAGGCAGCCAGTGCTTATGGGCATGAGGGGCTGAAGCAGAAGGATTTGCCCCCCAAACCAGAATGCAAGCAGCATCTTTAGCAGTGCGAGGATCAAAGCCCGTTAAAGAGTCACCAAAAATCATTTGCAGCGCAACATGTCCGGCTTTATTGCAGACCGTATCGGGATCGACTTCTGTCGCACCCAGACGGTTAAAAAAGCGCAACGGAAAGAAGCCTGCAATTAAAGAACAGGTGCCAGTGTAGTGGGTATGCAAAATACTTTGGTTCCCTGTTGTAGCCAAAATGGCTTGTAAGTTTGCCGCAATTTCGGCGATCGCTGCATCCCACGAGACGGGCACAAACTGGCCTTGCCCTTTTTTTCCAACCCGTTTAAGGGGCTGAGTCAGTCGGGCTTTAGGGTCAATCCATACACTGTTGTAAGCCACCGCACATTTGCCACACAGTTCACCGCGACTGACCGGATGAGCCGGATCTCCTTTAACTCGAACAATTTCTCCCTGTTTTTTGACAACCACCATTCCACAGGCGTCGTAGCAATCACGGGGGCAGGTAGTGCGGACTGTTTCTCTCATTTCAGACATGGGTGAAGGGCAGAATGGTATTAACACGTCGTCAGCCCAAATTCGTGCTGCTCAGACGCCGATTTGAAGCCTTGTCAAGCATTGAAATTTGAATGTGCGCACTGATCTTAAACAGAAATTGGACTGATTAAAAGTGCCAATTTTATCAAATTCAATAGAGCCACTTTGATTGCTTCTTAATAGTCAGCTTGCCTAAACCGCCATATAACGGTGAACTAACTCATCGCTCAGTTCGTGGATAGAACCTTTTGCCGCGATCGCCCCGTTGTTGAGCATGATGAATTGTTGGGCAGCGCGACGCGCAAAGGCGATGTTCTGCTCGACCAGAACGATCGTTAAGCCAAAGTCTTGATTTAAGCGAGTAATAGCTTGCTCAATTTGCTCCACAATATTAGGCTGAATGCCCTCGGTAGGTTCATCTAACAACAGCACCGCTGGTTTAGCTGCCAGGGCACGCGCGATCGCCAACTGCTGCTGCTGCCCACCAGAGAGCAGACCCGCCCGCCGATTAAGATTATCCTTAAGATAGGGAAATAGCTCTAGGGCTAACTCTGGCATCTTTTTCTTGCCATCGAGCCGCGCGTAACAGCCCATCAAAATATTTTCTTTAACAGTGAATTGGCTAATAATTTCTCGCCCTTGAGGAACATAGGCCAACCCGGCCTTAGCACGGCAATGGGTGGGTAGTGGCGTCAACGGGTGGGTGTTTAACAGGAGGCTGCCACGCACGCGATCGGTCAAACCCATAATCGTCTTTAACAGCATTGTCTTGCCCATCCCATTGCGTCCGACAACGGCTGTAAAACTACCACTGGGGATGGCAAACGAAACCTGATGCAAAATGTGGCTATTGCCATAAAACGAGTCAACCTTTTCGAGTTCAAGCATGGGAAACACCTCCACTGCCCAAATACACATTTAAAACATCTTGATTTTGTTCGATTTCGTGAATTGTGCCTTCTGCCAGCTTCTTTCCCTGGTGCATGACGGTAATGATGTGGCAAATATCGCGAACAAACGTCATGTCGTGTTCCACTACTAAAATCGTGTGCTGTCCACGCAAGGAGTTAATGATGTCAGCCGTTTTACGAGTTTCTTGCACCGTCATTCCAGCTGTCGGCTCGTCTAATAGCACCAACTCCGGGTTTTGAGCTAAAACCATGCCAATCTCTAACCACTGAGTTTGCCCGTGAGAAAGATGGCGTGCAGGTTGTTGGCTCAGGTCGGCCAGACCAACTAAGCTCAGCAGTTCTGAGATACGTTCCTGGTCTTTTCTTTGCAGATGGGGGCGCACGCTGGCAACCAGAGACGGATTAAGACACAAAGCGACCTGCATATTCTCAGCAACCGTCAGGTCTTTGAATACACTGGGAACTTGAAATTTGCGACCAATGCCAGCGCGAGCAATCTGATGCGGTTCCCGATTGGTGATGTTTTGGCCTTTGAATAAGATCTTGCCTTGCGTCGCTTTTGTCTTACCCGATATTAAATCCATTGTGGTGGTTTTACCCGCACCATTTGCGCCAATTAGAACTCGTACCTCACCCGGGTCGAGGCAGAACTCTAGCCCATCCACCACCTTTAAACCGTTAAACGAAACATGCAGATTTTGAATTTCTAATAGCGGTGCCTCTGGCGATCGCGGGGCTAGTTTTGTTTGAGCTGTTGTGATTTGTGCCATACCCGCTCCTTTTATTTGCGAGGTTCAACCTGAGAAAGTAGCTTGAGAGGTTGAGAGTCAACCGCTTCAACAGGCGTTGCTGTGTCCGTTGTCACTGAGGGAGATCGCTGCAATAGACTGCCCAAACTTGCTAAGCCTTTTGGTAAAAACATGACTACAAGTAAGAACAAAATTCCAAGTAAGAGTCGCCAAACGTTGATCAGGCTCTCGCTTTCACTCAGCACATTTTGAATTGCGTTAATCGCGATCGCGCCAACCGCCGCCCCAATCAGTGAATCTCGCCCACCCACAGCAACCCAAATGACAATCGCAATACTCAGTGTGACATCCATAATAGTCGGTGAGGCATACTGAGAATTGATCACAAAGAGGACACCCGCTAAGCCTGCAATCATCGCTGACACGCTTAAAGCAAAAATCTTGTAAGCGGCAATGTCATAACCAAAATATTTAACCCGTTGCTCATCTGCCTGAATTGCTTTGAAAATCAGCCCGGCTTTGGTTTGAGTTAACCAGCGAGTGCCGAGTAAGGTGAGTGCACAGGCGATCGCAATTAAGTAATAGGTTGGTAACCCGTAAGGGTCAAACTCAAAACCACCCACATTAAACATCGCCAGGTTATTTAACCCATTGAATCCATTGGTCAGGGGTTGCTGATCGATGATGACCAAATTAAGAATCACGACCATTGATAAGGTGATGATCGAAATAAACACACCGGAAACACTGCCATAAAAGACAAACCAGCCGACTAATGCTGCAAATAACGCAGGGACTAACAACGCTGCAACTAAACCAAACCATTGATTTTGAAACGGAACCCAAAGCCAGGGGAGTTTGAGGGCTTCTCCGGGTGGTGTGTTCCAGACAATAAAGTCGGGAAGTGGAAAAGGAGTTCCCTGGGTGAGACTATCTGGACTGAGTAGTTTGAGTGACATCGCCATGCAGTAAGCGCCCAGCCCAAAAAAAACACCATGCCCTAAGCTTAAGATGCCAGCATAGCCCCAGCAAAGCGACATCGAAAGCGCAAGTACACTAAAGACCAGATAAAGGGATAGACGATTAACCCAAAAGGGATCAACAACAAATAGGGGTGGAATCAGGATGGCTACAATGAAAAGTGTGTAGGGCGACAGTATGAATCGTTTGAGTTTTACAAGATTCATTTCAGATACCATGACGAGTGAGGGCAAAACAAAATCAACTAGTTGAGCAATTACCGAGACTGGATGGTGAACAAACCCTTTGGGAAGAATCGAATCACAGCGATCGCAAGACCTAACAGCACAACTTTTGCTAATACGTCATTACTCATCCAGGCGACAACTGAGTTGACACTACCCAACAAAGCCGAACTGGCAACAGTCCCCACCAGCGAACTGACACCACCAACGACAACGACGATAAACGAATCCACAACATAATTCGTTCCCATTGTGGGGCTGACCGCATTAAATCCGCTGACCATCACCCCAGCAACTCCAGCGAGGCCAGATCCTAGTGCAAAAGTGTAAGAACGGATTTGGTTGACGTTGATTCCATTGCAAGCAGAGATTTGTGGATTTTGAGTCACAGCTCGTAGCTGGGTTCCGAAGTCTGTGCGATAGAGAATCAAGAGGGCGATCGCAAATAAAGCGAGGGCGACTAAAAAAATGGCTAGGCGGTAGGCTTGCAGACTGACTTCTCCAATTCGGTATTCGCCTGTTAGAAAGCCTGGAACTGAAACATTTTGCAGCTCTGGGCCAAAGCTCAGGCGAATCACTTGCTGAAGAATAATGCCAATGCCCCAGGTAGCAAGCAACGTATCGAGTAACCGACCATATAATCGCCGCACCACAACCCGCTCGATCAGAAGCCCTAAACCCGCTGTCACGCCAAAAGCAAGCGGTAAACAGAGCAGAAATGGCAAGCGCAGGAACCGTTCTGAAAACACAGTCACATAGGCACCCAGCATCACCAGTTCTCCATGAGCCATGTTAATAATGCCCATACTGCCGTAAATGACAGTTAGACCTAATGCCACTAAAAGTAAGACTGAGCCAATACTTAAACCGGATAATATGCTACTTAACATGGAGTTCCTCACTATGACTGCTCTTGAGGTTTAAATTTGGCCGTGTCTAAGCCTTTTGCGGTGCAGTAGAGATTGCCAGTGGTTTCACCGTATGCCACGTATGGCAATGGTTTAATCGGTGCTTTCCCTTCGTCAACAATCTTGTATTGCCCATCCGCCTGGCATTGACCAATGCGAGGAGTCAACCAGGCGTTGCCGTTATCGGGGTCAATTTTGACCAGACCGCCCGGTGCTTCATATTCCAGGCCTAAAGAGGCTGTGCGCATTTTTTCTGGCTCAAGACTCTGCGCCTTTTCTGCAGCCTGTTTAAAGATATGTACCTGCCAGTAAGAACATTCCATCGCGTGATGCGTGACTGCGTTATTGCCAAACTTCTGCTTTACCTTAGCAACCCAGTCTTTGTTGACGGGTGTACTCACTGACTGAAAGTAGGGGAATGAAGAGTAATGACCTTCAACAAACTCCGAACCAATGGCCTGCGTCTCGACTTCACTGGTCACGGTTGAGCAGATTGGAATATCTTCTGGTTTGAGTCCCTGGTTTTTAAATTCTCGGTAGAACGCAACGGTTGAAGTGCCAACCACATTTGAGAAAATAGCATCGGGTTTCAGTTGCTTAATCTTGCTGACTAATGGTCCCCATTCGGTGTGGTTGAGCGGTAAGTATTCATCGGCAACAAACTCGCCCCCATTTTGCTTCAGCATAATCTTGGCAACCTTTGCCATCTCTCTGGGAAATACGTAATTTGAGCCGACTAAAAAGAATCGCTTAGCATGGAGGTTTTTCATGATCCAGGGGATGAAGTTGCTCACCTGTTGGTTGGGCACTGCCCCGGTATAAATGGCGTGAGACGGGCATTCATTACCCTGCGCATAGGTGGGGTAGTAGAGCAAGCCACGCTGCTGGGTAAAAACAGGTAATACGGCTTTTACACTCGCCCCGGTATAACACCCAAACACGGTTGCGACCTTATCAGAAATCAGTAGCTTACGCGCTTTTTCAGCAAAAATTCGTGGATCAGATGCCCCATCTTCAATCACGGGAGTAAGTTTCCTTCCCAACACCCCCCCGGCTTGATTGATCTCCTCGATCGCCATCAGGGTAGCGTCATGCATCGATTTCTCAACGATCTCTAAACCGCCAGTCAGGGAAAAAAGAATCCCGACTTTAATATCACTTCCTGTAGCACCACTCGTGCTACTTGTTGCGCTGCGAACACAACCCGCCATTGCGGTCAATGCAGCCGATACTGCTAAATTTTGAACAAATACTCGGCGTTTCATTTCTCTCTCCTATTTGAAGCTTGCAGCAAGCAATGAGCTAATTGAGCCATACCAAACAATTGCTGATGCCCTTCGCCATCAGACAATCTGTAACTGTATATCCATCTAAAATTTCCAACTATTAATCTGCTAATTCATAGAAGAATTAGTAGACTTCCATGTATTCATTGATCTCCCAATCACTCACGTGGCGATCGAAGCGATCGAGTTCAAATCGCTTAACTTCAGTGAACACGCGCACAAACTCTTCGCCCAGTAGTTGTTTCATCTCTGAATCAGCCGCCAAGCTATCTAACGCTTCACCTAAGCTTTGAGGCAACCAGGGAAATGCCGGGTTTTCTTCACCGGGGCAGTCACCCGTTGAGCGCAAAGCCAGTTGTTTTTTGATACCCAGCAAACCGGCTGCCAGCACTCCGGCTGCGGTCAGGTAAGGATTACTCAAACCAGAAGCCGCTCGAATCTCAAAATGGGTGCGATCGTCATTTGTTGCTTTGACGCGTACCATCGAGGAGCGGTCTTCGATTCCCCAACTGACTTTGGATGGTGCAAAGGTATGAGGTTTAAGCCGTCGATAGCAGTTTGGAGTTGGGCCAATCATTGGCATTAGTCCCCGCGCATGGGTCAAAATGCCTTCAATAAATGACTTGGCCGTGCTAGACAGACCCAGCTCATCACCTGTATCTAAAAACGCATTTTCGCCGTTCTCTTTATTCCACAAACTGATATGAAAATGGCAGCAACTGCCTGACTTATCGGGGTAGGGTTTTGTCATGAAAGTTGCGAGATAGCCGAGACGGTGAGCAATCTCCTTAACCGCAGTTTTGAAGTTAAATGCTTTATCTGCGGCTGCCAGCCCGATCGCAGGCCCATAGTTGATTTCAAATTGAGAAGGCGCATGCTCGCAGTTGTAGGTAATGATGTCGATGTTTGATTCTTCTAAGTAACGCACCATTGTCTCAATATCAGAGTTGTATTGACTCCGAAGATGATTAAAAATTTGACATCCACCAAATAATGGTTGGCGTGTTTTACCATCTAATAGATAGAACTCAAACTCGTGTCCCATCATCACATCAAAGCCCATAGATGCTGCCAGGTCTAGCACCTGCTTAAGTACATATCGAGGTGCGATCGCCATTGCCTCACCTGAGTATTCCACTGGGTCACAGATAACTTTGGCTGTTTTTTCAAGCCAAGGTACAGGAGTTAGCGTACTGAAATCTGGAAAAATCAGGTGATCTTTAAATTTGCGTTCTGCATGATATCCCGAAGCTGGAACAACTAGAGAAGATGTGTCTAACGCTAAAGTACCGCCATAAAAATTTAGCCCTTGCCGCGCATATCCCTCGACTTTATTGACTGGAACAACTTTAAGACGAGAAACTCCGTGCATATCGGGCATCTCAAACCGGAGATAGCGGATATCCCGTTGTTGAAGCTCTTGCATCAATGCTGATACAGCATCTACATCCGTATCAGAAGTAACTGGCAAGTTAATCGGTAATTTGCTGGAAATGCTATCTGATACAACCATTTTAGAACCGCCATGTGAAGTCAATAAAGGACAGGATTTAAATTCAGCTCTAGCTGCTTACAGCACCGCTACATCGCCCTTCAGGGAGACATAACTACTCAACCTTCAACCTTGTTTCGCGAGTGATGCAGCTTTTCTAGGTATCCTATTCGGCAAATGGTCTTACGAAAAGTGCCAATTTGATCCAATTTTGGGGTGCCAATTCCCTTTCTAAATGGAAGTATCTTGCTCAATCGAGCATCGCTGCATGAAACGGTGCAGCCACTCCTTTTCCCTCATTTGAGAGAAAGGATTCAAAGTTTCCAGAATCTAGCAGCGCGGCGATTCCTAGAATTCGCTCTAATCCCAACTTAAATTAGTATCAATCATCTTTTTAAGAAGCAGAGCGCAGAACATTAGGCGTGGAAAAATAGGCAATCTCTTTTGTAGAGGCCTTGAGAGACTGATGGATGGCGCCTGGCAATGTCGAAGCCATTTGTTTGACTGCTGATTGAATTGTTTCACTGTTGATGGCAGCATAGCCTAAGACCAGCCCTGCGCAGGGTGATGGCTCCAGCCGATAAGTTGAGAGCGCCGGTGCTGTAATGCCTTGTTGAGCCAGGTCTTGAGAAAGACTGCGATCGTCTACCTCTGGCGGTAGCCATCCAATTAAGTGCATCCCTGCTTCACACGCTTGCACATTCAAGTAGGGGCTTAGTTTATGAGCCGCAGAAACGAGAGTGGCTTGTCGCTCGGCATAAAGCATGCGCATTCGTCGCAGGTGACGGCTAAAGTGGCCTTCTCGGATAAAGTCAGTCAGTACTGCCTGCTCAAATAGGGGAGAATGGCGATCGCACACGGCACGAGCGGCGGCAAAAGCATCGACTAGTCCAGGTGGAACAACCAGGTAACCCAACCGCAGCGAAGGAAACAGCACTTTACTGAACGTGCCCATATAAATGACGCGTCCACTATCGTCTAACCCTTGCAGGGCGGCTAAAGGTTGGTTTTGATAGCGGTATTCGCTGTCATAATCATCTTCTACAATCCACGCGCCTACCTGGTATGCCCATTCGAGCAGTTCTAAACGTCGAGCTAGACTCATCGTGTAGCCCAGCGGAAATTGGTGTGATGGGGTAACGTAAGCCAGCTTGGCATGGGGATACTTGAATTTCCCGACTTCAACATTGAGGCCCTGGGCATCAACAGGTACAGGAATCAAGTTAATTTCTGCACCCAAAAAAACATTTCTGGCACCGATGTAGCCTGGGTCTTCCATCCAAGCAGCATCACCGGGGTCAAGCAATACGCGTGCAGTGATGTCGAGTGCCTGCTGAGAACCCGACACGACAATGACTTGATCGGGATGACATCGAATGGCTCTTGAAAGTTGCAAATATTCAGCAATACATTCTCGCAGGGGGCGATAGCCGCAAGGATCACCATAACTTAGTAAATCGGGCTGTGCGTAACGCCAGTGTTGAGTCATCAGTCTCGACCACACCTCAACTGGAAACGCATCCAAGGCCGGGACTCCTGGACGAAATGCCCGAATCGGGTCGTGACGGTAGCGAAAAATCGTGTCGCGTAGAGACAGCATGGTTTGCCCGCGTTGTGAAAGGGTGCAGGGCGAAGCAGTGGCATGGCTGGATAGCAAGCCAGGTTGCTGGTTTGGAATTACATCAACTTCAGCCACATAGGTGCCTGCGCCGACTTTGCCCTCGATATAGCCTTCTGCTAAAAGCTGGTCGAAAGCAGAAGTAACGGTATTTCGAGAGACACCCAAACTGGTTGCTAAATCGCGGGTTGAGGGGAGTCGAGTGCCAATGGCAAGTTGCCCAGTTGAAACAGCACGGCGAATATTTTCATATAGCTGAAGATACAAGGGGGTTGAGGATGTGCGATCGAGATGAATGACAGCGAGAGTGGCCGCATACCTGGACATAGGAAGTGCCTCTTACAAACCGATAATGGTTCACGATGCCAAAAAATGGCTCTAATGAATGTATCTAAAATGGCACTTTCTTTAGAGCCAATCTCCCTATAGTATGGGGAATAGGATTTTGTGCAAAGGTTTCCATATGGTGAAATCGACCTCCTTCTTTCTGTTTGAAGCCGACTTCGTAGACAGTTTGCGCTGCATTCCCATGCAGGTGAGGCTAAAGCTAGATGTTTGCGGCATTAAGTTAAAGCTGCCGCAATGGCACCAATTTAGCGATCGCGAGCGTCAGTTATTGGTAGATTTGCCCTGCAATTCAACAGCCGAGATTCAGCACTATCGCGATACGTTGAAGCAGTTAGTCTACGATCGCACAGGTGAAAACGCTACCGAACTTGCCGTTGACCCTGCCCCAGAGTGGAAAAATTCAGCCGTGATTGCTGAAAGTGTGCTTCAAAAAGCTGAGTCGTTTGGAATTACACTGCATCTGGATCAATGGGAGAAAATGACGGAAGATCAGCGGTTTGCTCTACTTAAATTGAGCCGTTCAAATCATGAGAATCGTAATTTTCTACCCGCTCTAAGAGAGTTTCAAGTAATTTAACTTTGGCAATTTGATCGTCCTGACCCACGTTTATGAAACTCTTGGTTATCCAAAACTCACAGATTGCACCGCTTGGTGTGTTGGGAGATTGTCTGCGCGA
This sequence comes from Leptolyngbyaceae cyanobacterium M33_DOE_097, assembly GCA_015296075.1. Lineage (GTDB taxonomy): Bacteria > Cyanobacteriota > Cyanobacteriia > Leptolyngbyales > Leptolyngbyaceae > DSRU01. The sequence continues at coordinate 22,880 of DVDV01000333.1, forward strand.
TCGCAACGTCCAGACAGAGATTGTGGCTCCGTTCAAAGGTGATTCTTTACCTGAGCAGATTCAGCTTTATAGTGGGTTAATTGTTTTGGGTGGCCCGATGAATGCGGAGGATGATGAAAATTATCCTTATCTTTCAAAGGTGGTTCGCCTGATTCAACTGTTTTCAGCCGCGCACCAACCGATTCTGGGTATTTGCCTAGGGGCGCAGCTGATTGCTAGAGCCTTTGGTCAACGGGTTTACCCCCATTCAACGGTAGAGCTTGGGTTTACCCCGCTACGCTCAATTCAAGCAGCGATAGTAGACGACCCACTATTGCAGATTTGGAGCGATCGCGAGCCGATTCATTTGATGGAATGGCACTTTGACACTTTTGATTTGCCAACCCAGGCAACCCTGCTGATGACGGGCGATCGCTGCCAACATCAAGCTTATCGAATCCATAATAATATCTACGGATTCCAGTGCCATATCGAAGTGACACGCGCAATCTTGCAAGACTGGGTTGTCTTTGGTAACGAATATCTCCAGCGACATTACCCCAACTTTCCAGAAGACTTAGCGCAACAAATTGACGCTTACTTCACGCAATCCGAAAAGTTCTGTCGAATAGTAGGCAACGCATGGATTGATCTTTTAGAACGTCAGCCACTTGAGCAACAGGGTTCAAACTGTAATGCATTGAGTTGACTGAGATCTTGCAGCATTCTCAATAAGCCGATTCTAAGCGAGGTTTGAGGTCAATATCGAACCCAAAATGAGCCGCAATATCAGCGTGAGATTGGATGCGTTTGAGTAACTGAAACCAGATAATCGAAGGGAACAAA
>DVDV01000129.1 GCA_015296075.1 Leptolyngbyaceae cyanobacterium M33_DOE_097
AACAGAATAGACACTGACAGAGCATCAACTTTGAACTGGATTTAGTTACAGAAAAGTAGATACATTGCTGTATCTAGAAAACTAAGCTGCTTGGAAAAAGAAGACTGACCCCTTGACACCCCCACGGCTTCATAGTCGACCCCGTTCACCCGCCGCAGATAACCTCTCGGACGTAATGCAGAAACTTGATGCGGTCGGTGTGCAAGGGGATTATGGGGGTACGAGGCTGAAATTGAGGAGTACACTCAACTTCGGAACTCGGAGGAGGCGAGTGACGACTTTGCATTTGGGTGACATCCGATGTCTATAACAATATCGCACGCACTCGCCTCTTGTCCCTGCTTCAACTAATGAATCCTCAGGGCTTGGCGTGAGCGAACTTTGCCATAATCCTTTCGCCTGAAGTTGGGAGCATTCGAGCTTCATCTCAACCCATTACTCTTCAAGGTGTCAGTATGAAAAAACCTGCTGCTTCGCCAGTGCTTGCAACAACTTCATGTCCTTATGCGGCCTGCATTGGTATTGATTGGGCGGATCAAAAACATGATACTTGCCTTTATGACCCAACCACGCAGCAATTTGAGTTCTCCGTCATCGGCTCCCAACCAGAGGCGATCAACACTTGGGCAGAAGGATTAAGGAAACGATTCAATGGACAAGCGATCGCCCTCTGTACCGAGCAAAAACGAGGACCGTTAATTTATGCGCTCTGCAAGTACGAGTTTTTAGTGCTCTATCCTGTTAATACGCAACTGGTCGCCAAATATCGACAAGCGTTTGCCCCTTCGCGGGCCAAGTCAGACCCCCACCAATGCCCAAATTCTCCTAGAACTGCTGCTCAAGCATTCAGACAAACTGACAGCTTGGCAACCGGGCAGTGCCAAACTGCGATCGTTGCAGCAGTTCGTGGAGAATCGACGGATGCTCGTGGCAGAGAAGGTGCGCTTGACCAACCGCATTATCGCTGCTCTAAAAGGATATTATCCTCAAGTGTTGGCCTGGTTTGAAGACAAAGATACTCAGGTGTTCTGTGCATTCTTAAGTCGTTATCCGAGTCTCAAAGCTGCACAAGCAGCCCCAAAAGCCGAGCTAGAGCAGTTTTTCAGGACACATCATGTGGTGCAAGCCAAGACGATTGATCGTCGTTGTGAGCAAATTGAGCACGGGGTGGTGTTAACAGAAGATGCAGGGATTGTTGAACCACTTCAGTTGTTGGTCGCCGCCTTGATCGCCCAGTTGCAGGTGTTGCTGCCGAGCATTGCAACGTTTGATGCCAAAATTGAGGAACTGTTTGAATCGCATCCTGATGCAGAGTTATTTGCAGCTCTGCCAGGCGCAGGACCTCAGCTTGCCCCCCGATTACTGGTTGCTTTTGGAGAAGAACGCACTCGGTTTGCAAGTGCTCAAGACTTACTACGTTATAGCGGGATTGCGCCCGTCAAGGAGAGCAGTGGGCAAAAATCATGGGTTCATTGGCGTTGGAGTTGTCCAAAGTTTTTGAGACAGACATTTGTGGAATGGGCGTTACAGACTCGAAAACACTCCTTTTGGGCAGAAGCGTTTTATCAGACGCAACGACAGAAGGGAAAGACCCATCAAGGAGCAATTCGAGCCTTAGCCTTCAAGTGGATACGAATTGTCTTCCGCTGTTGGCAAGACCAGGTGCCGTATGATGAGGTGAAATATCTGATGGCATTGCGACGAAAAGGTTCACCATTAGTGCAGAACTTAGCACTGATAGAAGAGACAAAATAAAACCAAGAGCAACATAAGAAGAAGTAAAAAAGATATTTATGTAAAAACAGGATTGAGTAAAATTAGCCTCGATCCTGAAACATTTATGCTGCGATTTTATATACACAAAAATGAACAAGAGAATCTAAAAAAAGACAAAGAAAACAACCAAAAAACAAGACTTAAGATCAATAATCTTGACTTCGTCGGACTCAGGGCATATTGTTAGGCCGCGTGATGGTTTGTCACTTCAATGCACTTTCAATAACTCGCAATAGGGGCCAAGCGCCATTGGTAATATTGGAGATCACAGTGACTTGCAGATTAGCGCTTCGATACAAACTCGACTTGAAGGATACTCCAGCATCGCCGCCCAGAATATAAACCTCCCGCCCTGCATCTTCGTTAATCCAAAGCCCATGACCGTAATAGGTATTCGCTCCCTCCGTCTCGGCTTTCACGTACGGCGCAGCATACAACTCGACTAACTCTTTAGATACAATCTCGCCTCCCCAGAAGGCTGCCCATAAAGTCATCAGATCATGCACCGTAGTAAATGCGCCTCCATCTGAGGCCCCGACAATGGGGAGATTGTAGATATTCGTGCGCCAGCCCACCTCTTCTTCCACATAGCCCAGAGCCGTCTTTTCAGGGAGTTTATTCAGTGCAAAGTACCCCGACTGATGCATGCCGACTGTCTGAAAGATCGCCTGCGTTACGAAATCCTGATACTTCATGCCGGTCAGTTCTTCAATCACCACGCCCAAGAGAATATATCCACCATTGGAATAGGCGAAGCGCTCTCCAGGCGCAAATTTCATCTCCTCGTCGGGAAATACAGCCAGGTAGTCTCGCGGGCCTCGCAATTCGTACCACGGAATGCTTAGGGTAAAGTTATCAAAGTCCGCGACTTTGTCTTCGTCATAGTAGTCCGGAATTCCTGAGGTATGGGTGAGCAGGTGCCGAATGGTAATCTCCGGCGAATAGCGCGGGAAATCAACCGCGAGACAATCCTTTAAGGGTGTGGAGAACGAAAGTTGCTTGGTTTCGATGAGCTTACCAACGGCTAAGGCAGTCAGAAATTTGGTGCCTGAGGCAATGCCAAAGCGTGTCTCTAGGGTATTGGGGATCTTGTTGCTCCGATCAGCATAGCCAGCTGGGCGGGCATAGAGCACGGTGCCCTTGTGGCGAATGTCAATCACCCCAGAGAAAGTGTGTTCGTCAATGGCAGTATCCAGTGTTGTCGTAAGTTGTGAGATTTCCATCGTCATCTCCGCTCGTCTGATCGGTGAAACTCGCCCGAATTGCTACTGGGAATGGCGGCCTAACGGTCGTGTGAGCGGTTATTAAAGATTCTGCAATGCGAGGGGGCTTATGTAAATCCGCTCTAACACGCTTGTTAGACTACCTGGCAAAATAGTTGCTTTTAACATATCTCATCATAGCTGTCTCTATTTTTCTACCATGTCAGCCTAACCACTAACTTGGACGCCACAACCAATTATGCTTACATTTAGGACAAGCTAGCATTAACTCCCCTCTATCAATAGGAGCACGCAGTTTTTGTGCACAGTTGGGGCATACAGTAATCACTTTTTCAGCGGTTGCTGTTTGACTGGAGGTTTTAGTAAAAGAATTCCAGTAACTTACATCTTCCATAGCAAACCTATACGCGGCAAGACACCAATCCTCTTCCTCTTTGAGCCACTTTCCAAAAATCCATCCTTCACCGAAAGATTTAAAGTCAAGCTCTCCATCTGGATACTTTTTAGTCCGCTCTACACCTTTAGAAATTGCTTCTTCATACTGTTCCTGAGGAAGGCGGAGGGCATAAGCAATGCTACCGAAAGCATACCCAAAAATAATGCCAGAACTAGGATGGACTAAAACAGGTCTACCGTACCTGAGATCTTGCAGCATTCTCAATAAGCCGATTCTAAGCGAGGTTTGAGGTCAATATCGAACCCAAAATGAGCCGCAATATCAGCGTGAGATTGGATGCGTTTGAGTAACTGAAACCAGATAATCGAAGGGAACAAA
>DVDV01000247.1 GCA_015296075.1 Leptolyngbyaceae cyanobacterium M33_DOE_097
AAAAGATAAATTAGAACTAATTGATGGGTATGTGAAAAATAAACGTGTACTGATACCAATTCTGTGTGACGCCGCATATTACTGCCGATCCCCCTAGCCCCCTTAAAAAGGGGGAATAAGAGTGCTTCCCTCCTTTTTAAGGAGGGCTAAGGGGGGATCTCATTCTACGGATCTTCATAACAAACTGGTATGAGCTTATTTGTATCTCAGTTTGGCGTGTGCTGCCTGCTGAGCATTCTTTTTATAACAAGCGTGCCCTCCGCGATCGCTCTAGAATTTAGCGATAGGATAGAGATCATCTCAGGTGATATTGCCCAAATAACTCCTATGAATTTACCAAACGCCCTTTTTAGACAGTGGATACATTCTCACGAAGAAGATCAGGGCGATATTTGGGTCTATCGCACCAAGGGTTATGCATTTCCACCTGCGCGAGGTCGAGAAGGCATGGAATTTCGTGAAAATGGCGAGTTTTTTCGTTACCAAATTGGGCCAACCGATCGCATTGTGACGGTTTCTGGGCAATGGAGGATGAAAGATACTAACGTAATAGAGATTAAGCTTGCAAATCAACCTACAGCAATTTCGATGACAATTTTAGAGTGCAATGAGCAGATCTTAAGAATTCAACAAACCCAATAAAGCCGAGTTTTTATATGATGAAAAGTTGTTTATTTGAATCTGGCTAGATTGACCTCAGAATTCATTTTGGTGATTCCTATCAATATCAAATCCTGTTCTGCTTTTTGACGTTAAGACCTTTAAAGATACCCAATTTGTTGTTTTGGTAAAAGTGAATTGAGGAGAGTGCAATGACAATTCATGTTCCTTTAGGGTTAGAGTCTGCTAATGGGGAGTCAGGCACTTCAGAGCGCTGGAACTTAAATATCGATCCAGAGGGGCGATTGACCTTTAATGCAAATTCGCTATCGGGTGGGAAGACCTGGATGGTGATTGATGACGAAAGTGGTAATGTCGGCATTGGGACAACCGATCCCCAGGCAACTTTAGATGTCAATGGTGACATTAAGATCAAGGATTGGTCGCTCTCAGTGCCGGATTATGTCTTTGATCAGGGTTACGAGCTTAAAAGCTTGAGCGAGTTGCGAACGTATATTGAAACTCATAAACATCTACCAGATATCCCTTCAGCACAAAAGGTAAGTGAGACAGGCGTTCATCTAGGTGAGTTTTGTATGGCGTTGCTCAAGAAGATTGAAGAACTGTCTCTCTATGTACTGCAACAAGATGAAATTATTCAAACGCAGAATGCGCGACTGGCAAGGTTAGAGCAGTCCAGCAGAGGGTAAGAAGATGTCATGTTTAGAATTAAGCAAGGTAACCAGGATGTAATCACCATTAGCGATACGGGAGATATTACCTTTGCTGGTTATTATCAAGAAAATACACTCAAGTCGCCTCAAGCCAAAGCCTTACAACTGAGCAAGGGCGCGATCTCAAAACTGGCAACAACTCAATCTGGGGAGCATCTAAAGATTCAGCTTGAGCACCGTTTATTTGAGCGATCGCTCCTGCCACTACAAGGACTGCAGTTCAAGCAGCAGCAGCATGGTACGCAGGTTGAACTGCACCCTGATGGTGACCTTTATTTAAAGGGTGAGGTGACAAATGCGCTGAAAAACCCGGCAGAACCTGGCTCTTTTGCTGTTTCTCCGGTAATCTATGCAGCACCTCACCTGAACTACATTGATGAATCTGTAGCCCAATTTACAATTTTTCAAACTCCAACACCAGGCTACCAAACCCGCACGATTGATATTTCTGAAATTGCTAACGTGCCCGCCTGGCCTGTTTGGCCTTTTAATGCGGCTAATGTGCCAATTAACGGACTTTTGCGAGTCCCAGAGGGATCAGGCCCTTTCCCAGTTTGTCTGATTGTTCACGGCAACCACGACCCTAAAGAAGACTCTACGCCTGGTTATATCTACTTGTTAGAGTTACTCGCCTCCCATGGAATTCTTGCTGCAAGCATTGACTGCAACTTTCTGAATGGGTTTAATTTTGGTGAAAATGATGGTCGCGCGATCGTTCATCTAGAGCATATTAAACAGTTTCAAATCTGGAACCAACAGCATGATCATCCGTTGTTTGGTAAGGTTGACCTGTCAAATATCATGATTGCGGGACATTCCAGAGGTGGAGAAGGAGTCGGTCATGCCAGTCACTTTAATCAGTTAGATGCCCTGGTGCCTGCTCTGGGAGACCCCCCAGTGCCGTTGGATGGCTCTAGAGGGTTAGGGCCTTATTATTTCAACCTGAAGGCTGTGGTTGCTGTGGCTCCTACCGAGAATCAATATCAGCCTGTTGATGGCCCTGTGCTGATTCGAGATAACTACTTTCTAATGCATGGCAGTCGGGATGGGGATGTTTCAGATTTTCAAGGATACTTGACGTACGATCGCGCCCATCCAATTGATCTCGCTCATCCAACACAGGAAGCCGCCGGATTTAAAGCTTTGCTGTGGATTTATGGGGCTAACCACAACTGCTTTAATTCCATCTGGGGACGGGATGATAATCCATTTATCTCACGTGCTGAACAAGAAAACATTGCGAAGGTCTATTTTTCTGTGATGGCGCAGGGTCTATTGCTTGGGCGATCGCAATACCTGAAGGTGTTGCAAGATCATCAGTTGAGCCAGCAAGCAGGGTGGATTCCTACTAGCATTCGCCTGGTGAGTCAATATCAAGATCACCAACGTCTCTTTATTGCTCACTTTGAGGGAAATAATGCCCCAAATACTCTCTCACAACCTGTGATTGGCAGCATCGATAGCTCAAATATCGCTGGGCTAGAGTTATCCTTTAATCAAGGGCCGAGGGGAAATCTTTACCAGCAAACAAAAGGTCTCAAAGTTGACTGGAGCGTTGCAGGAAACTGCTATGTGATCAACCTTCATCCAGGTGGTTTGCCCACTGGAAATTTACACATTCTGGCACTCCGCGCAGGCCAATCAAATGATTCCAAAAATCTGATCGATAAGTTCCAAAACTTCACCCTTATGGTCAACGATGGAACTCATTCATATGCCGTTAAAGCGGCAGATATTGCAGCGCTACCCTATCCGGCTGACATCAATTTTCCTAGTGGGGTAAGACGATCAGTGATGCAAACTTTGCGGATTCCGCTCAGTCTTTTTGCAGATCAGGGAGTGGATATAAATAATATTCGCCAAATTATTTTTCTCTTTGATGAGCCAATTGTTGATACGCCTACGTGTCGCGGCTCGCTCTATTTTGATGAAATTCAACTGAGTCATTAACCAGGAGAGCCACAATGTCACTTGAAATTGTTTTAACGAATATTCAGTTACTCCTTGCTCGGCCTGAAGCATCAGACTTACAAAAGATTCGTTATTACGCAGCCCAAAGAGGCACTGAAGTTGAAGAAGTCTCCTACATTGTGAAGCTTTATACGCAGACTCCAATGGTTTACAACAGTATGGGGGTTGAGCTATATGTGGGCGATCATTTAATTCGGCAGTACTCTCAATTTAAGAACGGTATCTATTTTAAGGTGAACGATCCTCAGCAGCTAACAACTTTGCAAGGCGAAGAAGTTCGATTTCGTAGACCTGGAGCCGAGGAATTTATCAATACAGGGGTGCGCTTGCCCGCTGAGGAGGTAGTTGAGCGCAGCCTTAGAACCGTAGATGCAAATCAACTGCCTTCTCAATCAGAAATTTTGCGTGAGTAAGTCGCCTTGAAACCTGGTCAGACAAGTGCTTTAACCCCGTATCTTAGCAAGTAACTGACCTAACTTTTATAGAATAATTCCTTGATAGCGAAACTATATGAGCGTTGCACTTTTTTAGATGTCTTAATGATTTGCTTAACTTGATCTGACGCTGCATAGCTTCGTTAATTGAAGATGGAATATCTTCGTACAAATGTTCTTAACTTAAAGTTTTATGAATTGGTTTAATGGCTTGAAAATTTAACAAAGCTTGCTGCAACAGGTGTTTCAGCGATTAGAGGAGGCTTAAAGCAGAGAAATGAGGTGAGAAAATTAGGTCGTCTATTCCAGAACCCTTCATGGACACGTGTGTTAAAAATTGTTTTGAGTGAGTAAGTACGTCCGAGAAGCTGTCTCTGGAGTAACGAGCGAGTTCATTCAAGGAAGATTGCACTAAATGTTTCGTCCTTACTTTTTTTGGCTAATTCTCATCTCGCTGGTTGTGTGTTCTAGCGTTGTCAATTCGTTGCCGATCGCCCATTTCCAGCTCTCAGACTTACCTAATACTCGCGCTCTACAGTCAGCGGAGATCACTCTGCAAGTTCAAATTGCGGATGATCCGGCGGATATTTATCTGCCCAAAGCTTCTGCTGTTCATGCTGCCAAACAGGGGCTTCCAGTAGCTCTCTTATTGCCAGGGGCACTGGTTGATCGCGCCTATTATTCTGAGTTTGCTCGTGCGGTTGCACGCTATGGTTTTGCTGTAGTTGTGCCGACGCATCATCGATCGCTACCTGAATTTGGGCTGTCAGGCGAACTATCTGAAGCGGCTCAGATCACCGAAACTTTAGCCTTTGTGAAGCAAGCGAATGCCAATTCTAAATCCCCCTTGTATCGGCGGCTTGATCCCGCGCGTATGGCTCTGCTGGGTCACTCGCATGGTGGCTTTGTCGGCTTGCAAGCGATCGCGAATGTCTGCGTTTACCCATTTTGCACGGCTCCCTTTACTCGGCCTGATGAGGTGTTAGTGGGTGTGTTCTATGGCGTTAACAGTCAAGATCCCACGACTGGCCAGTTTAGCCCGACAGCAAATAGCAAGATTCCAGTTGCGCTGGTGCAGGGCAGCCTTGACGGTGTTGCCACGCCAGCAGAGGCGATCGCCACTTACAAGCTCATTCAAACGCCTCCCAAAGCGTTAATCACGATTGCAGGTGCCAATCACTACGGGATTACCAACCTCAATAACCCGCCAGGGGCTGTGCCTGACCGTAGCCCCCCCACGCTTGACCAAGCAAAAGGGATTGAGACAATTGCCCAATGGACAGCGTACTTTCTGCAGGCGCACCTTGATCAAGACAAAAAAGCATTACAACGGATTTACGGGAGCGATTCTCGTTCCGAGACGCTACGCGATCGCCCTACCTCATTAGTTTCGATTACTAGCGTCTTGAAGTGACCTAAACTGAAAGAACGAGGCCTTAATCGTTCGACATAGTGGTTGCTGCTTTTGGTCTTTCCCCTATTTCCTCTCACTTACTGGTCTACATTCTAATTATGTCAACCCACCATTATACGATTCGCACTGCTACCCGTCAGGAAATTGATCTTTTGGTTGGGTGGGCTGCCGCAGAAGGTTGGAATCCAGGTGTTTTTGATGCTGATTGTTTTTATACAGCTGACTCAGAGGGGTTTTTCTTAGGCTGTTTAGATGATGAACCGATTGCTAGCCTATCGGCAGTCAAATATGGAAACGATTTTGCTTTTATTGGTTTTTATATTGTTAAACCTGACTATCGTAGTAGAGGGTTTGGCTTGCAAATTTGGAATACAGTTTTGACATTAGTAAAAGATCGAAATGCAGCTCTGGATGGAGTTGTTGCTCAACAAGAAAACTATAAGAAATTTGGCTTTCGCACAGCCCATCGCAATATCCGTTATGCAGGAGTAGGGGGTGGCGAATTCCTCCATGATGAGGGACTGGTGGAATTAGGCAAAATTCCATTTGAGCAGGTGGTGGCCTATGATGCGGCGTTTTTCCCCGGCGATCGCTCCCGCTTTATTCAGCAATGGGTGAAACAACCTCACAGTGCCGCATTTGGAGTGCTGGCAGATGGTCAGCTTATCGGTTACGGCATGGTAAGACCCAGCCAAACGGGATACCGCATAGGCCCCTTTTTTGCAGATAGTGAAGCCGTAGCGGAAACACTGTTTTTGGCGTTTAAATCTCAGGTGCCGACAGACACGCCCTTTTATTTGGATGTGCCAGAACCAAACGCTGCGGCCCTTCGTCTCGTGGAACGCTATGGTATGACCCCGGTTTTTGAAACCGCCCGGATGTATACGAAAGAAATTCCAGAATTACCGTTGGGGCGCTGGTTTGGTGTCACAACTCTAGAGATTGGGTGAATTGTGCCGTGATCGCCAAGACTGCTCTCTTACCTTCTAAAGGTAGAGGGAAAGTATGATTTTCCACTTAGATGCACAGTTTATCTGTACTAAAAATTGATATTGAATTTTATTTTCTGTTGCAAAAGTTTAAATTGTAGAGAGTAATCGTTTTAGCCTTTTTAAGCCCATCTGGGCCTGCTCAAAAGCAGCATCACTCTAAAGGTAGATTGCATCACCACGCAACTCAGCTTGAATGAAGAAAACCGTGTATATATACGGGTTGATTTTCTATGCAACGTGATGCGACGGGTAAATTTATTAGTAATTGGGGGATAGAGCCTAAAAAACGAGTTAGTGTAACGCTAACCAACACCGCATGGCACTTGTTAAAAGAAGAGGCACAGAAATCGGGTATTTCTCGCTCGGAGGTGATTGAGCGTACAGCTCGCAGTTTTGCAACGCTAAGTAACCCATCTTTTGAGGCTAATCCTTGCCAGCTTCAACCAGATGTTGCAAATAGTTTGAGTCCTCATAGTCCAAATAAAGAATGCAGTAAAAGACTTAGCGGAGATAGAAAGGATTTTTTTTGCGCGATCGCGGGAACTCATTTTGGAGCAACAAAAGGCATTTGTTTGGTTTCAGCGTCAGACACAAGAGTTAGAAGCTTGCTTAGACGCGGCTACAGAGGCGATCGCGCGGTTTGACGCTGATCTGCGCTATCTCTATGTCAACCCAATTGCTGAGCGAGTTTTAGGCAAAACACGAGCCGATTTGTTGGGTAAAACGGTGACTGAGACTTCCTCTGGCTCCATTGGTTTAAGTTGGGAAAAATATCTTCGTTTGACCTTTGCGACAGCGCAAGAGCAAGAAATCGAATTTGAGTTTGAAACTCAATTTGGGGTGCGGTTTTATCAGGCTTGGTTAGTTCCCGAATTGGTTACAAATAACAAGCCGATGTCAGTGATTGTCATTAGTCGCGATCTGACGGGAACCAAACAATTGAAGCGACAGCATACACAATTGCTTGCAAGCCAAGAAACTTATTCTTCTAGGTCATAAGGACGGCTGCTGTCATGAATGATTCTAGTACGCATGCCAATCCCTACACTGAGGAGGTCAACACCCTCCGTCAGCGTTTGCTCTTTTTAGAACAGGCTAACTGGCAGTGTCAGCAAAAGGTTGAGCAATTAAGTCAGCAACTCAGTCAGGAGAGGATTGCGCGTCAACAGACAGAAGACCGTTTACAACTCATCCTTTCTGCGGCTCAAGTCGTGGTCTGGGAGATGGACTTAACCACCAACCGAGTTGTTTGTTCTCCCAACGCGACGGAAATTTGGGGCATTCAAGCGGGGGATGGGGAGGACTTTTTTGCAGTGGTTCATCCTGACGATCGCTCACGGGTGGTAGAGGCAGCTAAACGCGCTATTGCAGGTGAAACAAACTATTTCCAAGAGTACCGGATAATCAGGCCAGATGGAACTCTTTGTTGGCTCAACAGTCAGGGAAAAGTTTTCCTAGATGCGAATGGACGTGGAATTCGCATGATCGGCTTGTCGGTTGATGTTACCGAACGCAAGCAAACGGAAGTTGCACTACGGCAAAGTGAAGAACACCTAAGAGTCGCCAATGAGCGCTTTCAACTGGCAGCAAAAGCGGTTAACTGCTTAATTTACGATTGGCACTTAGATTCTGGTCGAGTTGAAAGAACGGATGGCTTAACGCGATTGTTAGGCTTTTCACTGGATGAAGTTGAACCGAGCGGGCAATGGTGGCATGAGCGAATTCATCCGGAGGATCTGCTACCGATCCAGGCGCGAGCAGCTCTAGCACTAAAACAAGACGACTACTTTACGTCTGAATATCGCATTCTTAATAAGTCCAATCAATATATTTATGTGCTTGATCAATGTCTAGTAGTCGAGCGCGATGCAGACGGTAATCCCACTCGAATTGTTGGTAGCACAACAGATATTAGCGATCGCAAACAGGCTGAGGCACAACTACAAGAAAGCCAACGTTTTATCCAGCAAATTGCTGATGCTTTGCCAGGAACCCTTTATGTGTATGACATGCTGACGCAGCGCAATGTTTATGTTAACCGTCAGATTGGTGAGTTGCTGGGCTATACGCCAGAACAAATACAAGTATTGGGTGATCAACTGTTCCTGAAATTGATGCACCCTGATGATCTCGCAATACTCGATCGCCAAATTGAACGGCTGAATCACGCTCAAAACGGTGAGATCGTTGACTATGAATATCGTATGCAACATGCAAATGGAGAGTGGCGCTGGCTTTGGAGCCGCAATACTGTCTCTACTCGCACGCCAGAGGGGTTAGTCCATCAGGTTGTTGGTACGGTGCATGACATTACCGATCGCAAGCAATCAGAGGCCGAGCTACAACAACGTGAGCAAGAATTTCGTACCCTGGTTGAAAACACGCCAGATATCATCGCTCGTTACGATCGCGAACTGCACCATCTCTACATTAACCCCAGTATTGAACAGGCTGTCGGTGTTGCACCTCAACACTTTATTGGCAAAACGGGAATCGAGATGGGCTTTACCGACGAGCGATCGCTGAGTTGGTATGCGGCGGTGCAGCAGGTATTTGAAACCGGACAGGGTTGCTCAATTGAATATGAATTTCCTAGTCCAAACGGGGAATTACGGCTCTACCAGGCTCAATTTGTGCCGGAATTGGTTGAAGCAGGATATGTCAAAACGGTTTTGGGTGTTGCGCGAGACGTGACCGATTACAAACAGGCCGAAGTCTCTTTGCGTCGCAGTGAAGAACGGTTGCGGTTAGCGATGGCAGCCGCGCGCATGGCTAGCTGGGACGTTGACTTACAGACAGGGAAAGCTGTCTGGTCTGAGCCGCATTTTAGAATGCTCGGTTATGACCCCGTGGCCAGTGGGGAAGCCAGTGAAGCCATGTGGAGAAGCCGGATTCATCCGCAAGATTTAGAATATGTCATTGAGGCATGGCAACAAGCAAGACGCGATCGCACGACCTATCAGGCAGAATATCGAGTGATTCGCGCGGACAACGGTCAAATTGCCTGGTTAGCAGGTTTAGGCAGCTTCACCTATACCAAGACTGGTGAGGCCATTCGCTCGATTGGTGTTTTGTTTGACATTAGCGATCGCAAACGGGCCGAAACTGAGCGCGAACAATTGCTTCAACGGGAGCAGGCAGCTCGGGAGCAGGCCGAAGCCGCCAACCGCATCAAAGATGAATTTCTGGCAGTTCTTTCCCACGAGTTAAGAACACCACTGAATCCGATTTTGGGTTGGGCTAAAATTCTCCGCACACGCCAGTTAGAGGCATCAGCGGCAGAACGAGCCTTAGAAACGATTGAGCGGAATGCCAAACTACAAGCTCAACTCATTGAAGACCTGTTAGATGTTTCTCGCATTCTCCAGGGCAAAGTGCGGTTAAATGCTTGTCCTGTGAACTTGGTCGCCACGATTGAAGCTGCACTTGAAACCGTACGACTTTCAGCCGAAGCAAAAGGCATTCAAATTCAAACTCAGTTAGATCCAAACGTAGGGCTAATCTACGGTGATGCGGGGCGGATACAGCAGGTTGTTTGGAACTTACTCTCGAACGCAGTTAAATTTACGCCATCGGGTGGGCGGATCGGGGTGACGCTAGAGCGAGTCATGACTGGAAGCGTTGCGGCACAGCAACAAGGAACGGGTGAAACGCGATCGCCAATTTATCCCTGTGCGCAAATAACGGTGAGTGACACAGGACAAGGTATTCAACCTGATTTTTTACCGCATGTTTTTGAATATTTTCGTCAGGCTGACAGCACCACAACTCGCCACTTTGGGGGACTGGGCTTAGGCTTGGCGATTGTTCACCATTTGGTAGAACTGCATGGTGGCACCATTCAAGCTAAAAGTCCTGGGTCAGGGATGGGCGCAATATTTACAGTGCAACTGCCATTAACGGTATCGCTGCTGGCTCATGACTTAGAGGTGCGATCGCCGCAAACAACTGGAAGTTTGAGTGGTATCCGTATATTAGTTGTGGATGATGAAGCGGACATGCGAGATTTAATTTGTTTCATCTTAGAAGAGCAGGGAGCGATTGTTGATGTGGCTGCATCTGCGGTTGAAGCCTACAAACAACTGAATGAGTCATTGCCGGATCTGTTAATTAGTGACATTGGTATGCCTGAGTCGGATGGTTATGCTCTCCTCAAGCAAGTGCGCGAGACTTTATCAAATCAAGGAAAAATGATTCCAGCTATTGCCTATACCGCCTATGCTGGGGACATCAATCAACAACAAGCTTTCGCTGCCGGATTTCAACTTCACCTGGCCAAACCAGTCGAGCCAGAGCAACTCATCAGATCGATTATGCAGCTAATGAGACAAACAGCCGTGCCTTCTTTTCAGGAAAGGAATTAGGAATGGTTTTATTGTTAAAGATGGTGGCGGCAGGGAGCAACTAGAGTGGTACTCACATTACCCGGATTTACAATTACAGATTTGCTACAAGAAGGGACAAAATCAGTCATTTACCGGGGGGTGAGAACTGAGGATAATCGCTCTGTAGTAATTAAAGGGCTACGCCCGGAGCAATGCACGACTCGCAATATTGAGCAATTAAAGCATGAGTATGCAATTGCCCAACATCTCAACCTGTCAGGCACTTTGCAGGCATTGGCCTTAGAGGTCGATCGCGGTGTCCCTTACTTGGTTTTAGAAGACTTTGGGGGGCGATCGCTCGACCAACTCTTAACTAACTTTTGTGAGACTCCGGCCTTTCTCACTATCGCAATTAAAATTGTTGATACACTAGCCCAAATTCATCAGCGCCGGATTGTTCATAAAGATATTAAGCCGCAGAATATTATTGTCAATTTAAATGACCACCAGATCAAAATCGGTGATTTTGGGTTGGCTGCTTTTCTTCCCTACGAGAGTCAAATTGTCACCAACTCCAATCGAATTGAAGGTAGCCTGCCCTATTTATCTCCTGAACAAACGGGTCGCATGAATCGAGGCATTGACCAGCGCAGCGACTTATATTCCCTGGGTGTAACCTTTTACGAAATGCTGACAGGACAGTTGCCATTTCAAGGCCAAGACCCTCTGGAGTGGATTCACTGTCATATCGCTAAAACGCCTCTCGCCCCCATTGCAATTAATTCGGCTATTCCGACGGTCTTGTCAAATTTGGTGATGAAGCTATTAGCTAAAGTGGCAGAAGATCGATACCAGAGCGCGATCGGTTTACAAGCCGATTTGGAACACTGTTTAGAATTATGGGAAACGACAGGGCAGATTACTCCTTTTCCAATTGCAGCGCGGGATATTTCTGATCGCCTCCAAATTCCTCAAAAACTGTATGGACGCGAGGCAGAGATCACACAATTGCTCACCGTTTTTGAAAGGGTCGTCACTCAAGGAAAACCAGAAGTTGTTTTGGTTTCTGGTTATTCTGGGGTTGGTAAATCTTCCCTAGTGAATGAATTGCACAAGCCGATTGTCCAAACCCGGGGCATTTTCATTCGTGGCAAGTTTGATCAATACAAACGCGACATTCCCTACAGCACAATTGTCCAAGCCTTTCAAGGATTGGTGCGCCACCTTCTGACAGAGCCAGAAGAAAGGTTGATTATTTGGCGCGATCGCATTCAAGCAGCCGTTGGCAATAGTGGCAGACTGATTACAGATGTGATTCCAGAAGTGGCGCTCATTATTGGTGAACAGCCACCTATTCCAGTACTGGGCGCAGCTGAGTCACAAAATCGTTTCAATCTGGTTTTTCAAAATTTTATTGCTGCTTTCGCCCATTCTGACCATCCACTGGCTATCTTTTTAGACGATATGCAGTGGGCCGATAGAGCCACGCTAAATCTGATCCAAGCGATCGCGATTGGCTCAAATCTTCAGTTTCTCTGTTTTTTGCTAGCCTTCCGAGATAACGAAGTTGATCTAGCACATCCGTTGAGTTTGCTGCTAGAAAAGTTGCGTCTCCAACGTATTCCAATCACCAAAATTTGGTTAGCTCCACTTGATCTTGCCTGTGTCAATCAGCTTATTGCAGAAACGCTACGCTGCCCACTAGAGCAAGCAGAGCCACTGGCGCGTCTCGTTTTGCACAAGACAAATGGCAATCCCTTTTTTATCAACGAGTTTATCAAGACCCTATGGCAGGAAAACTTGTTAACCTTTAATCGCCTTGAAAAGACCTGGCAGTGGGATATTAAGAGAATTGAGGCGAAAGGATTTACCGATAATGTGGTAAATCTCATGATTGAGCGAATGCAGCAGTTGCCAATTGACACACAACAATTGCTAAAGCTGGCATCGTGTGTAGGCAATCGCTTTGATTTGGAGAGCCTGGCTATCGTTGCTGAACAACCGTCCGCCGCGATCGCCGCTGCTTTATGGGAAGTTGTGCTGCGGGGTTTAATTATTGTTGACGAACAGACTGAAGCAACTGAAAAGCATTACTTTTTTGTTCACGACCGCATTCAACAGGCGGCTTATGCCCTCATCCCCGATGCTCAAAAACATGCAGTCCACCTTCGCATTGGCCGACTGCTACTTAAGAACTTGAACTCGGAACAGTTAGAAGACCAACTCTTTGAGGTAGTGAACCATCTTAATTCAGGTAGTGCATATATTACAGACTTAGATGAAAACAGACATTCAATTCAATTAAATATATGGGCTGGCAAACGTGCAAAAGCTTCTAATGCATATCCTCCAGCAGTACATTTTTTTGATACAGCAAGTACTTTATTAAGTCCTACCGCTTGGGATTCAGACTATTCTGAAGTGTTCGATCTGTTTACTGAGCTGGCTGAGTGTGAGTATTTGACAGGCAATTTAGAACGGGCTGAGACACTATTTCAGTTATTGCTAAGTCAAGCTCAGACACCTTTAGATCAAGCAACAATTTATAGGCTACAGATTAGACATAGCCAAGTCGCTGGACGCTTTGATGAAGCATTTACGACAGGTTTGGTGGCTCTGAAGTTATTTGGTGTGACGTTCCCCGAAACAGACGAGCAGGTCAAAGCAGCGATTAAGTGGGAGAAACAGCAGGTAGGGGTTAATTTGGGCGATCGCCAAATTGCTGATTTGAGTGATGCTCCTATCATTCAAGACCCAAGATTAAAAATGGTCATTAGTCTACTCACGTCGATGGGGCCGCCAGCTTACCTTAGTAAGCCAAACTTGTTTCCTTTAGTTGTCCTCAAAGCTCTGAACTATTCCTTAGAGCATGGCAACACAGAGGAGTCTTGCTTTGCCTACAGCATGTATTCCATGTTGTTAGTGTCGCTATTTCGTGATATTCCGGCGGGGTACGCGTTCTCGGAGATGACAATTCGACTGAACCAGAAGCTGAATGATCCAAAATACAAAGGCACGGTTCTCCATATTCATGGCAGCCACATTAATGTTTGGTGTCACCACATGGCGACCGATTTGCCATTTTTAGAGCAAGGCTTTCTTGGTTGTGTGGAAGCAGGTGACATTACAATGGCTAACTATAATGGTTTCCAGGCTTCCTGGCAGATGATTGAAACCATCACTCCTTTAACAGATGCTGACTTCGCCATTCAAAAATATCTTGCATTTGCCCAGCAGTCAAAGCATGAAGCCGCCTATCAAACGATTCGCTTACAACAACAATTGATCTTTAATTTACAGGGACAAACGCATCATTTTCATACATTGAATCGGGCTGATTTCGACGAAACAAGAGTCCTAGAGATTCTTAACGAAACAGAGTTTGGCAGCGGAATTGCTTTCTACCATATCATCAAGCTCATCACCCTGTTTACCTATGAACAATATTCAGATGCACTACAATCAGCGCATGAAGCCTGCAATGCTTTAGAAGCGGTGCGATCGCTCCCAATTGAGGCAAATTATTTATTACATCACTCCCTCGTTTTGGCTGCGCTGTACCCAGAAGCATCGGATGCGATGCAAGCTGAATTTCGAGCAACATTAGCACAGCATCATCAGCAACTTCAATATTGGGCAGACTACTGTCCGGCTAATTTTTTGCACAAAGCTCTGTTAGTGGCAGCTGAAATCGCTCGGATTGAGGGACGTGATTTAACAGCGATGCGTTTTTATGAGCGGTCAATTCAGTCGGCTCATGAATATGAATTTGTGCAGTACGAAGCCTTAGCCTATGAACTTGCAGCGAAGTTCTACTTACAGCGTCAATTTGGTGCGATCGCCCAAACCTACCTGCAAGAAGCCAAAAACGCTTATTTGCGTTGGGGAGCGTTGGGTAAAGTTCAACATTTAGAAGACCATTATCCAGAGCTGTTTCCTCAACTCAAACCTGTTTCTCCGCAGGGACATTCATCTTCGTCTAGCGCCACCTTTGTCAGCAGTGGGATACAACTTGATGTTTTATCTGTGATTAAAGCGTCGCAAACGATTTCTAGCGAGATTGTTTTGTCTGATCTGCTGAAGACGTTAATGCAAATTGTGATTGAGCAAGCAGGAGCCGAGGTTGGTTATATTCTTTTGCTGCACAATGATCAGCTAGTCATTGAAGTTGAAGCGAAAACCAATTTAACAAATGAACAAATTAGTGTTCAACACTTTATCTCTGAAATGGGAATGACCCAATTCGTGCCCCAATCTATTCTGAACTATGTGCAAAGAACGCAGGAGACTGTGATTTTAGATGATGCAACCGAGTCGAGCCTCTTCTCAGAAGATCGGTATATTATTCACAATCGACCTAAATCAGTTCTTTGTTTACCGATCGCCCGTCAATCAAAACTGATTGGAATTCTATATTTAGAAAATAATCTCGCTACGGGCGCTTTTACGCAGGCTCAGCTTTCAGCATTAGAAATTCTCTCCACCCAGATTGCTATTTCTTTAGAAAATGCACAACTCTATCAAGAGTTAGCTGAAAGTCGAGAACAGCTTAATCTGGCGTTACAATCAGGGCAGATTGGCGTTTGGAGTTGGGATATTATCAACAACCGAGTTGAATGGGATGACCAAATGTATCAAGCATTTGGTGTTAATCGTGATGTGTTTGACTGTACGCTTGAAGCAGTGATCGATTGTATTCATCCTGATGATCGTGACTACTTCACTCAGGCATTGAGTCAGACGCTTGCAGATGGCGTAGAACACAACCTTGAATATCGTGTGGTATACCCTGATGGGTCAACTCATCACATCGCCGCGAGAGGTCGGCTTTTCTTTAATGAGATGGGTGAACCGACCCGTATGCGGGGTATTGTGCTAGACATTACCGAGCGTAAACTGGCTGAAGAGCGGCAATTACAGCTACTAAGAGAGCAAACAGCGCGGGCCGAGGCCGAGTCAGCCAACCGCATCAAAGATGAATTTCTGGCAGTGTTATCACATGAGCTGAGATCGCCCCTGAACCCGATTCTGGGTTGGGCTCGTCTGCTGCGCACTCAAAAGTTGAGTGAAGTAAAAACGGCACAAGCCTTAGAGACAATTGAGCGAAATGCCAAATTACAATCTGAACTGATTGAAGATCTGTTAGATGTATCCCGAATTCTACGCGGAAAGCTTAGCCTGAATACAACGCCAGTCAATTTGGTGGGCACCATCCAAGCAGCGGTTGAAACGGTTCGTCTTGCTGCAGAAGCAAAGTCGATTGAGATCAAAATGAACCTTGACTCCCAAATTGGACAAGTGTTGGGCGACTCAAATCGCTTACAGCAAGTTGTGTGGAATTTGCTATCAAACGCTGTGAAATTCACCCCTGTTGGCGGGCGAGTAGAAGTCAAGTTAGAGCAAGTGATAGGCAGAAAAGCCAGTGTCTCAAAGTTAGAAAGTGGTGAGGGTGACAATTCCAGACTAAACGAGCAGGAGAGACATAGAACACAACCACCGACGCTGGCAACTTCTGCATTTCCTGCTTATGCTCAAATTACAGTCACCGACACGGGTAAGGGCATTCATGCAGATTTTTTACCTCATGTATTTGAGTACTTCCGGCAGGCAGATAGCGCCACGACTCGCAAGTTTGGTGGACTGGGGCTGGGGCTGGCGATCGTTCGACACCTGGTTGAGTTACACGGAGGAATGGTACAGGCAGATAGTGCAGGAGAAGGTTTAGGGGCAGCTTTTACGGTTCGCTTGCCGCTGATGACTTCGCACTCGCAAAAAGATGTAAATCCGCCATTGCCATCGCTGGATCTGAACTTAGATGGCATTCACGTTCTTGTGGTGGATGATGATCATGATACGCGTGAGTTCGTTACTTTTGTCTTGGAACAGGCAGGAGCAACCGTCGCCGCCGCCGCTTCAGCCATTGAAGCGCTAGAGCGCTTAAACGAGTCAAAGCCACAACTTCTGCTGAGTGACATTGGCATGCCAGAAGTAGATGGCTATATGCTGATACGCCAGATCCGAGCCTTACCGCCTGAGCAGGGCGGTTTAACCCCCGCGATCGCTCTGACTGCTTTTGCTGGCGAAATGAATCAACAACAAGCACTTGCAGCAGGATTTCAAATGCATCTTTCAAAACCAGTAGAACCTGAACACCTGATCTCAATGATTGTTAATTTAATCGCTCGTTAAATAAACGGTTTGTTGTTTGATTGTCTAGAAAACGCACTTATGGAACCTGATCCGGTTAATCCAAACAGTTATTTTTCTCAATCGCTGGAGCCATTGGTGCAGCTTCCAGCGCAGGTTCAAGCTGTTGAGTTGTCATTTGCAGCCATTGTCGAGAATATTGCAGAAGCTTTTTTTGTGCTTGACTTAACCGGGGCTTGCACCTATCTGAATGGCACCGCAGAACGTCTTCTGAAGTGCGATCGCGCCTGTCTCTTAGGCAAAACTTTATGGGATATTTTTCAGGCAGATCCAGCCTCTACTCTGTACCAGCAGGGGTGTCAGGCTGTGAACCAGAAACTCGCAGCCAAGTTTGAGGAGTTCTACTCATCCTTAAACCGCTGGTTTGCTGTGCGACTTTTGCCGACGACCAATGGTTTGACTGCCTACTTTCAAGACATTACTGAGCAAAAAGAGACTGAAGCGGCTTTGCGAAAAGAGCAGGAGTTTCTCAAAGTTTTATTAGACAATGTTCAAGCGGGAATTGTCGCCTGTGATGCCGAAGGTCACTTAAAGCTATTTAATCAAGCGGCGCGCTCATTTCATGGTATGTCTGAGCAGCCTCTAACACCTGAGTTATGGGCTGATCAATACAACCTATACCGGCCTGATGGCAAAACATTAATGCAGCCAGAAGATATTCCGCTATATCAAGCCTTGCGAGGCCAGATTGTGCAGGATGTTGAAATGCGAATTATTCCCAAAAATGGGCAAGAACGGCTCTTATTAGCCAGTGGACAGGCGATTCAAAATTTAGCTGGCGAGAGTCAAGGTGCGGTAGTTGTGATGCACGACATCACCGAGCGCAAGCAAATGGAAATCGCTCTACAAGAACGAGAGGCGCAGCTATCTAGCATTTTTCAGACGATTCCCGATGGCATCATCATGATGAACCAGCAGGGTCAGATCACGGCGGCGAATGCGGCAGCCGAACAAATCTTGAGATTGACTCACAATGATATTACTGAGCGTGGCTATAACGATCCGGTTTGGGCAATCACCACGGTCGATGGGCAACCCTTTCCCGAACAGGAACTTCCATTCGCGCAAGTGATGCGAACAGGAAAACCTGTGTATGGAGTGGAACACGCGATCGCGCATCCCGACGGCAACAAAATCATTCTCTCTGTGAATGCCTCTCCGTTACTCGATCAGCACGGCCAGACCACCCATGTCATTGCCGCGATTAGCGATATCACACAACATAAACAGGCAGAAGCGAGCTTGCGAGAGTCAGAAGAACGCTATCGGACAGTGATTGAAACGGCTGCTGAAGGCATCGTATTTCAATACGCAGATGGTAGCATCTTTACTTGCAATGCTAGTGCTGAACGAATTTTGGGATTGACTGCCAATCAAATAATCGGCAGCACCTCGCTTGACCCGCTCTGGCATACAGTCTACGAAGATGGTTCTCCGTTTCCGGGTGATCAGCATCCTGCTATGGTCACGCTCCGTACAGGCGAACCCCAGTCCAATATAGTGATGGGAATTCATAAACCAGATGGCACCCTGACCTGGATTTCGATTAACTCTCGCCCCTTATTTCAACCAAATGCAACATCACCTTTTGGGGTGGTTTGTTCCTTTTTTGATATTACGGCTCGTAAGCAGGCAGATGCTGAAGGGCTACGGCTGATTCAAGAGCAGACGGCTCGCACCTTAGCTGAAACCGCTCAACGTCGCTCGGCCTTTTTAGCGGGCGTGAGTGAGATGCTGGCTTCTTCTCTAGACTATGAACAAACTTTGCAAAGCGTTGCTCAGTTAGCTGTGCCTTACTTTGCTGATTGGTGCAGTGTTGATTTGTTGAATGAAGATGGTTCGATTAGCCGGGTTGCTGTGGCACACTCAAACCCTGATAAAGTGTGCTGGGCTTGGGAACTGGCAAAACGCTTTCCCAGGCATCTAGATGATGGCTATGGCATTTCTCAGGTGCTAAAAACTGGAAAAAGTGAAATTGCCATGAACATTACCGACGAGCAACTGGAGGCGGGCGTGCCGAATCCTGAGTATTTGGAAATCTTGCAGGGTATAGGCTTAAAATCGTGCATTCTGGCACCGCTCCAAGCACATGGACGGGTGCTGGGTGGAATTTCTTTTGTGTTTACTGAGTCCAATCGCCATTATGCAATGGAAGACTTGGAACTAGCCGAAGATTTGGCTCGTCGAGCCGCGATCGCGATCGATAACGCTCATCTCTACCGCATGGCTCAACAAGCCAAGCAAGATGCCGAAACTGCTGCCGATCGCACCGCTCGCTTACAATCCGTAACGGTTGCTCTGTCAGAATCTCTCACGCCTGAACAAGTGATAGAGGTGATTGTTGAGCAGAGTATGGCTGTTTTAAAGGCGACAGCCGCTCTTGTTGTTTTGGTTACGAAAGATAGAACAGAGTTGGAAATTGTAAAGTCGGTTGGCTATCAGACAGATTTAGTGGAATCCTGGCGCAGGTTTTCGATCAACACGGATGTGCCCCTAGCCGAAGCAATTCGGACGGGAGAACCTGTTTGGGTAGAAGCGTTGTTAGAACGCATTGCTCGCCACCCTCACCTGGCTGAAGTCTACAGCCGTTACGACTTCCAATCTTGGATTGCGCTTCCCCTCGTTGTTGAAGGGCGATCGGTAGGTGGCATGCTAATGAGCTTTAAGGAATTTAAGCACCTGAGCCAGGACGATCGCGAGTTTATTTTGGCGCTCAGTCGTCAATGTGCGCAAGCGATCTCGCGGGCGCAGTTGTACGAAGCAGAACGCAGTGCAAGAGCAGAGGCGGAACAGGCGAACCGAGTGAAGGATGAGTTTTTGGCGGTGTTGTCCCATGAGTTGCGATCACCGCTCAACCCGATTTTAGGGTGGACTCGAATTTTGCGCACCCAACGCTTGCAGCCTGAAAAGGTTGACCAGGCGCTTGCAACAGTGGAACGTAACGCTAAACTGCAAGCCCAACTGATTGAAGATTTGCTCGACATCTCGCGGATGTTGCGGGGTAAATTGAGTCTCAATATCGCCCGTGTGAACTTAGCCGCTGCCATTCAAAGTGCGATCGAAACGGTTCAACTGGCGGCTGAAGCGAAGGCGATCGATTTGCGTCTGACGATTTGCGATGGTGGCTTAGATGATACAAAAGATTCCAAGTTTATCATTTCGGGAGATGCCAACCGATTACAACAAGTCTTGTGGAACTTGCTTTCAAATGCAATCAAATTTACACCAAATCATGGAAAGGTGATGGTTCGGCTTGAGGAAGTTGATCATCACATCCAAATTCAAGTTGTTGATAATGGCAGAGGGATTAATCCTGATTTTCTCCCGCACATCTTTGAGTACTTTCGTCAGGCCGACAGTAGTACAACCCGCCACTTCGGTGGGTTAGGTTTAGGCTTGGCGATCGCGCGTCAAATTGTTGAGCTGCATGGTGGCACAATTCAAGCCGAGAGCCAGGGCGAAGGGTCGGGTGCGATACTCACTGTTCTTTTGCCAATGGTAACCAGCGCTTTAGAACCCTTTACTGTGACACAACCATCAACTCAGGCAGCAACGCTAACGGGTCTACAGATTCTTGTTGTAGATGATGATGCTGACATGCGAGATCTGGCAGAATTCATTCTTTTGCAGCAGGGCGCTGAAGTGACTGTCGCCTGTTCTGCCGCAGAAGCCTTACTTGCTTTGTCAAAGTCTGTGCCAGACCTTTTACTCTGTGATATCGGGATGCCAGATATGGATGGCTACGCCTTGATGCGGCAAATTCGTGAGCGATCGCGTAGCTCGGAAGCAACCGCTTCGCTCAGCACAATCAAAGCAATCGCCCTGACAGCCTATGCAGGTGAATACGATCGTCGCCAAGCGATCGCCGCTGGGTTTCAACGGCATATTACCAAACCTGTTGAGCCAGAAGAGTTAGTCAAAGCGATCGTTGAGTTAGTCAAACAAAGATCAATATAGAATGAATAAGTAGACTCTTCGTTTTTTCTAAGGGCGTTCAAATGGCAGACACCCTAAATCTCTCTCAAGAGTCATGCATTCGCTTCTAAGGTTGGCTTTGGCTTCCTCTTGTTAAATACGCTGCAGCAGTTAGAGTAAGCAGGCGACTCACAAGCCTCGCGTGAGTTTGAAGCAACCCCAATTCTGCGAATCAGTTCGGATAAGTCGGTCTATCAGCTCACCAATGATTTGAAGTATGATTTACTTGCCTGACTTCATCACTTGTCCAATGACTATAAAGGCTAAACAATAAAAGTAGAGCATTCTAGTAGTCTAACCAGGATGCTCTACTGCATAGGTTCTGATGTTAAATCGGTGAAGTAAGAATTAGATAAATCGAGTAATCAAATCGACAACAACAGTTGTCACTGAGTCACATACGACAACATTAGAGCCAATCACAATTAAGTCGTACCGAGATGGAATATTGAGATACGTATTAACTGTTTTGGGCAGAAAGACTTTTTTGGCAATACCTGGAGGTAAGCCCTTTCCACGGACTAATCGCTTTTGAATCCCAGGGGGTAGGGAATTGAGTTGATTGGTAATGAGGTTGCGAGTACTTACACTTAGAATTTCGTTGCGAACGACGCGACCAACCAGCAGATTGGTCAACTGAGTTCGTTGCGTAGAAGAAAAAGAAAAATAACTTTGACGAACAGTGGTGGTCTGGGTAGTAGATGGAATAACAGGTTGCGATATAGTTGTTCGCTTAACTTTTTTAGGTTTGCTGAGATCTTGCACCAGTTTCAACAAGGGGTTGCCAAAGAAGGAAAAATCTGAAAGAAAGGGCGTAATCAAAATTTAACTGAACGGTTATGGAAACCATTGTTCAACACGCCCAAGGATTAGTGTATAGCCTGCTTTGCC
>DVDV01000053.1 GCA_015296075.1 Leptolyngbyaceae cyanobacterium M33_DOE_097
TTAGACTATAAAACACCAAATGAAATTTATAGACATAGTAAATTGATGCTAAAAAAGTCTTAAGAGCTTTAGCTCTTAGGAAGAGGTTCGTAGCTTAGCTTTCTCTGATTTCTGTCTAGTCGATTGGGTCCACCTCAGAATTTGCTCAACAGTAGTTTGAGTCGTCCCCATCTGTCTGCTATAAAACAAACCGATCTTTATCATGTTTTCTCCTGATTGGTTTACGTTGAATTAATTTGTTGCTTTGTGTTTTCTCCACTCGACCGCAGCCAAATCAAAACGCAATGCCAACTAGTCTGTCACTTTTCCGGTATGGGCTAAACCTAGCTCTGATAGAACTGGGACTTAGCTATGCGATCTTGGGTTATCACTTGATAAATAGGGTTTTCTACCGCTTGAGGAGCGATGGCGGACAAGAATCGGCTTTGCTTGCCTACAGCTTGTGCAAAACCAGTACTGACCTTACACACCAATATGCCGTAACAGTTTTCTAGAGCAGCAGGGACAATCCATAAATTAAAGACGGGTAAATAAGTTTGAACTGTACACTCTGGCTTTACAGACATTCTGAACCGGATAACGGTTGGAAGTCGGCACTATGGTCATCCCTTGAAGTAATCAGTTATTGATTCTAATTCTCAATAAGTTGCAGAACCAGCCTAAATTGATTTGCAATGAAAATATATTAAGTTTTAGCAATAAAACTCAAGTAGCTTGACTCAAGCTTCCAGGAAGTCTTTTGTTTGCTTAACGCTGGCAAGTTTAATTTTGGAGTTATCTGAAATATTGTGTAGAAGAAGACGCTTCTATTTTTGCCAATTTATTGAAATAAATTAAGAGGAAATCTCATTAATACCTGACTGAGTCGTAATCACGTAATTTCTCTCAATGTATTAAATTCTGGTGTGTTGTATATGAGGGTTAAGTTATTGATTGATTGCTAATCACACCACTTGTGCGGTGCAATTGGAAATTTTTGATAACTGATAATTGCTTACTGAGATGTGTAAGTTGGCCGTTGCTGAGTACAAATATGATTTTGGATCAGCATCCCCACGCCAGGGACGCTTCACGTTCGCGTATCGTCTCCATTAGAGACAATGCCCTTACAGAATTCATACTCCCGATTAGCAACGCCGTGAGTTGAGAGTGAAGCCAACCTCCTCCACACAACCCTTTTACCGTTTAGGACTGTTCTTTAAATTAGCCAGGTTGAAGCGAGTCTAAAACAGGTTATTAAAATAGGTCATTGCCGCTCAACGAGGCTGAAGAAAATGGGCAATGATTACATAAATTTCAAGTGGGTAAACAATGACTTTCTCTTTGAAAAAGATTGCGCATTGAAACATTCTCTTAACACAATCTGCCCTTTCACTAAACGATTATATTTTCTAGATAGGATCAAAAAAGCACAAGTCTAACGTATGACATTAACGGTGAAAGAGCTGTTGCCACTGTGGTAAATCATTAACCTTTGATAAACCGTAAGATTTTTGTAATAAGTTTCTATTTCTGCGTTGCTTAAGTAGTCTAATTTCTTATTTTAGTGTCTTGCTTCTGTATATTGTGTTAGTCCACCAATGATTACCTGTATTCCTTTGCCACATAATGATTTTAGCTTTATTCCAGTAGTGACTGATAGCGAAGAAACAGTCTTACTTTTCATCTGGATTGATTAAAAAGTGAATAGAATCCTATCAAGCTATTAAATTCTTGACAATGTGGTGATGTTGGTGGTGAATTTGGGATTTCTAGTATGAGAACTATTCAGTTTTTAAGTAAATAAGTTTACTCATTTAGGAAGTGTAAAACCAAAAGTTGGAACATTAAGTAAAGTGCAGTGAATTCCCAATGTACGCAGATGGATATGTAGAGATGAACTAGAACATTGCTACCAAAGAAGACAGGCTAGGCTGTAAACCTTAGTAACTACATCTTTCTAAACAGAATGAGCTTTATTCAACCAACTGCCCCCCTTCACCTGATAATGCTGAGATTTGAAGTCTATCTGCTTCAATCTTATTTTTCTATTTGCCAATCTCAAGAATGAGTGTTTAAGAGGTGAGGATAGATGAGCCAATGGCTTAATGTTCGGTGGGTAGGATGGATTAGAAAGGGGGGACGACGGCATTGGCTGCCTCTTGTAATCGGAGTAATTTCTACACTTGTAGTGTTTGGTTTATGGCATCAATTACTAATGCAGGAGCAATCTTACATTGCCCAGTTGGTGCAGCAAGAGGCAGATGCAATTGAGGTAGAACTAAACCGAGAATTAAATACCCGAATGTCAGCGCTGGAGCGAATGGCGCACCGATGGGAGATGAGTGGAGGGACGCTACAATCCCTTTGGGAAGCGGATGCTACCAACTTTATAAAGCATTTTTACGGTTATCAAGCGATCGAATGGGTTGATTCTTCCTTTCGGGTGCGATGGGTGGTGCCGTTAAAGGGTAATGAAGCCGCACAAAATTTAGATTTAAGTCAAGAGAAACGTCGCCAAATCACCTTACAAGTTGCACGTGATCTACACCAAACCTTACTAACCCAAACGATTTCATTAGCTCAGGGTGGCAAAGGCTTTTTGGTCTGTGTTCCTTTATTTCTCAAGCACGGCGAAAATGTA
The DNA here is from genome assembly GCA_015296075.1 of Leptolyngbyaceae cyanobacterium M33_DOE_097. GTDB lineage: Bacteria > Cyanobacteriota > Cyanobacteriia > Leptolyngbyales > Leptolyngbyaceae > DSRU01. Next base: position 2,624 of record DVDV01000053.1, read on the forward strand.
CCGGAAGTAGACCGCTTTGATGGGTTTATAGTTGGTGTTTTTCGGTTCCAAGAGCTGTTTGACAGCGTTCTAAAAGTATCTCCACGCTACAAGGTGCAGGTGTTCGATCGCAATGGGTTGATTTACAGCCAAGGTGTTCCAACAGCTACGCTGGTATCTAAGACGGTAGCAGTTCGAATTTACAGCCTAGATTGGCAAGTGCGTGTGATTCCGACTCCAGAACTGATTGCAGAAGGGCGATCGCTCTTTCCAACGGTGGTTTTGTGGGGTGGGTTAGCGGTCGCCTGGACGTTAGCGCTGGTGGTTCATTTAAGGCAATGTTCTCTCCGCCAAGCACAACGGACAAAACTGATTAATCAGCAACTTCAAGACGAAATTAGTTATCGTCAGCATGTTGAAGCTAGTTTGCGAGCGAGTGAAGAACGTTGGCAGCTTGCTTTACGGGGTAATAATGATGGTATTTGGGATTGGGATGTAAAAACGGCGCAGGTTTTCTTCTCAAATCGCTGGAAAGAGATGCTGGGCTATGAAGAACACGAAATTGGGACTCATCTACAGGAATGGCAACAACGGGTGCATCCTGATGATTTAGCACCGACTCAGGCAGCCATTGCAAATCACCTGGCTAGAACAACTCCCTTCTATATTTCAGAACATCGGATTCGCTGTAAGGACGGTTCTTATAAATGGATTCTTGATCGCGGTCAGGCTCTTTGGGATGAAGCTGGTCATGCGGTTCGCATGGTTAGTTCGCATACTGATATTACCGAGCGCAAGCAAGCTGAGATTGCTTTGAAAGAGAGTGAAGCAAAATATCGTAACCTGATTGAGCATCTGCAGGCAGGCATTGTGATTCATGCTCCTGATACGCATATCGTGCAGTGCAATACAACAGCTTGCAAAATACTTGGCTTATCAATGGAGCAATTGCTAGGCCGAGAGGATGTTGCCTCAGAATGGAGCTTTCTGCATGAGGATGGAACGGTTATGCCTGCCGCGGAATATCCGGTTAATCGGGTATTAGCAACTCGGACCTCGATTGAGAATTATGTGGTAGGAGTGAATCAGGAAAACCGATCGCGAGTTTGGTTATTAGTCACGGCTTTTCCAGAGTTTGATGATAATGATCAGATCAAACAGATAGTAGTTACGTTTATTGATATTAGTCAATTAAAGCAAACTGAGACAGACTTCCGATATTTAGCGGCAGTCATGGAAAATGCGGTTTCTGGCATTTCTAAACTTGATGCGCAAGGACGTTATATTTACGTCAATAAAGCATACGCTGATATGACAGGTTATGAACCAGAAGAAATGATTAACATGCCGTGGCAGCGGACGATTGATCCCAGTGAGTTGGGGCAAGTGCAGAAGGCTTACTTGCAGATGATACGTGATGATGTTGTCGAAGTTGAAGCAAAAGGAATTCGTAAAGATGGCTCTTGTTTCTATAAGCAATTGGTGATGGTTGCCGCTTACGATGAACAGCAACAGCTGGTGGGCCACTATTGTTGCATGAAGGATATTAGCGATCGCAAACATATTGAGGTAGAGCGTCAGCGAGCAGAAGAAAATCTACGCCATCAAAAAGAAATGCTACAAGCGATCGTGAACCATATTCCGATGATGATCGCCTTGTTTAACTCAGAGGGTCGTGTTGAATATGTTAATCCTGAATTAATACGAGTTTTAGGATGGACATTAAAAGAGTGGCAAGAATGTGACGTATTGGCAGAATGCTACCCAAACCCTGTTGATTATCAAAAAGTCATAGCACATATTTCATTGGTTGATGGCCAATGGAAAGACTTCACAACGTTGACAAAATCGAAACAGGAAATTGAGACCACTTGGACTAATATAGCGCTTTCAAATGGGTCTAATTTAGGAATCGGACAAGATATTAGCGATCGCAAAAACAAAGAGATTATTTTACGTCAGGCGATGGAAGCGGCAGAAGCAGCAAACATGGCGAAAAGTATGTTTTTAGCAAATATGAGCCATGAGCTACGGACTCCTTTGAATGTTATTTTGGGCTTTGCTCAAGTGATGGCACACGATAAATCGCTGACTGTTAACCAGCGTGAGGATCTACAAACGATACAGCGTAGTGGTGATCATCTGCTGAGCCTGATAAACGAAATTCTAGATTTATCTAAAATCGAAGCTGGGTATTGCACCTTAGAGGAAATTGGATTTGATCTCATTTCTTTGTTGCATGAGCTGCGTACAATGATGACCGAGCGAGCAAAGGCAAAACAAATCCAACTTCAGTTTGAAATTACTCCAGAAGTTCCTCAATTTATTCTTGCTGATGAACAAAAACTGCGTCAGATCCTGCTTAATTTGTTAAGTAATGCGATTAAGTTTACTAATCAGGGAAATGTCATTTTACGGGTTGGTGTTACTGAAGAAACGCCTAACAGTATAGAAGCGAATTCTCATCAGAGTGAGGGAAGGGGAGATTCATTATCTCACCGCTGTACTGCTGTATCTACTCAGGTTCCCATCTTACTTCGATTTGAAGTTGTAGATACTGGAGTTGGTATTGATTCTACAGAGTTAGATGTAATCTTTGATGCTTTTGGACAAGCAGAAGCTGGTAAAAAGTTAGTTAGTGGAACGGGTCTAGGTTTAACGATTAGCCGTAAGTTGTTGGAGTTAATGCAAGGACAGATCCGGGTACAAAGTACACCTAATGTGGGGAGTACGTTCACTGTGACATTGCCTGTTTACCCGACCAGTAGTAACGAAAACTGTCCAGAGACCCACAACCGAACTGTCATTGGGCTGGCACCAGGTCAAGCTCAGCGACGGATTTTAGTGGTAGACGATCAAGGCGAAAATCGTTTACTGATGCTTCGGCTTCTAACTTTACTTGGGTTAGAGGTGCGAGAAGCATCAGACGGACAAGCTGCGGTTAAAATTTGGCGTGAGTGGCGGCCTGACTTAATCTGGATGGATATTCGAATGCCTGGTTTAGATGGGTATGAGGCAACTCAACAGATTCGAGCAATAGAGCAGGAAAAGACTAGCGTGATTATTGCGCTAACGGCTCAAGCCTCGCACAGCGATCGCACGCTTGCCCTCGCCGCAGGCTGTAACGACTATATCAGCAAGCCCTTCCAAGAAAACACCATCTTTCTCAAAATGGCAGAGTATCTGGGGCTAGAATACCTGTACGCTGACTCAGAAAACCACTTCATTTGTTGTTAGAGGAGCCTCAGATCACGGAGGTGCCATCGCCTGATCCAAGTCTGCTGACAGATCTGCCGACCGACTGGCTTCAGGCTTTAGAAGAGGCGGCTGTGCTTGGAGATGATCGGGCGATCGTGGAATTAACGACTCACCTCTCCCTCAAATTTGCCTCTGTCGGTTTCTACTTGACAGAACTTGCCAATCAGTTTGAGTTTGAGCAGATCGTGCAATTTCTTCATAGCCGTTATTCTCCTTAAATCTCCATATTCCAGTATTTTTTGCATAAAGCGTAAGATCTCTAAAAGATTGGTTAGACTAAAGAAGAGAAGATGTCTAAAATGAATTGCACAGTTCATCTAATGTTTCAGCGATCGCGAAATATATTCTCCGGTGAACTGTAAAAGTGAAGGTATTTGGAAGTTTGACAGTAAATGCGGTTTTTGATAGTTGATAATGACTCCAATCAAATTTTTCTGATCACAAAAGAAATAAGGCGAGAGTTTTCGACTGTAGAAATATTAGAAGTGACTGATCGTGCTAGCTTTGAGCAAGTTCTCAAGACAGGCGAGTTTGATCTAGCCGTGACAGACTATCAGCTGCATTGGAGTAATGGACTGCAAGTTACGCGATCGCTCAAAGACCGTTATCCACATATTCCAGTGATCATGTTTACTGATACAGGTAATCAAGAAGTGGCGGTTGAAGCGATGAAAATAGGTTTAGATGACTATATCCTCAAGTCGCCCAATCACTATTCACGTCTCTGTGCATCTGTTCAAGTCGCTTTGAAACGTGCCGTGGAACAACGTAAAACAGCGACGTTAGAAAACCAGTTGCGATTGCTGCTAGACCAGCTTAGCATGGGCGTTTTTCAGGCTATTCCAGGGGAACGGTTGTTGGAGGCAAATGATGCTTTTCTACACATTTTGGGAGTGAATTCTTTGGAGGCGGCACAAACGAGCGAATGTTATCAATTTTTATCTCGGCAGGAAGACCTTACACCGGGACGACAACGACGGCGTGAATTGTTGCTGCATCGAAAAGATAGTGAAGTATGTTGGGTTGTGCTAAGTGAGACGTTAACTAACGCCGAGGGAAAAACTGTAATTGCTGGTTTGTTAGAAGACATTACAGCACGCAAACAAGCAGAAGAATCGCTTAAGCGCTATGCCAGTCGCTTAGAAACGCTGCAACAGCTCGATCGCTCGATTCTGCAAAATCTTGCCCCCGTGGAAATTGCCCATTTGGCTTTGCGGGCAACCGCTCCTTTACTAGACTGTCAATTGCTTGATATCACCTTGTTTGACTCAGATTTGCAAGAAGTGACAGTGCTTGCTGCTCAAACCCGCGAAGGGATTCAGTTAAAAAGTGGTCAGCGGTTTTCGTTTGAGGAGTATGGTGCGATCGAGCAACTACAGCGTAATGAAGTTGTTCTGATCAACGATTTGGCAACGTTAGAAAATCCCTCTGCTCTGATGCAACAGTTTGCTGCTCAAGGAATTCGTACGATCGCTCGGTTGCCAATCTGGGCACAAAATGAGTTAATTGGTTCGCTCAAACTGGCTGCGGTGCGACCTTCTGCCTTTACACAGGAGGATATTGATATTGCGCAAGAATTAGTGGATCAAATGGCGATCGCGATTCAACAGTCTCGCTTGCGCGAAGAGTTACCTGAGATCTTGCAGCATTCTCAATAAGCCGATTCTAAGCGAGGTTTGAGGTCAATATCGAACCCAAAATGAGCCGCAATATCAGCGTGAGATTGGATGCGTTTGAGTAACTGAAACCAGATAATCGAAGGGAACAAA
>DVDV01000287.1 GCA_015296075.1 Leptolyngbyaceae cyanobacterium M33_DOE_097
TCCATCTCGAACTGAGGTGTGAAACGCATCTGCGGCAAAGATAGTCGGACGGTCGCGTCCCGCAAAAATAGCACGGTGCCAGGTTAACCTTTTCAGCCAAAAGCCCCCCTACTCATGAATCGGTAGGGGGGCTTTTGTATACTCAGTTTTCTCCCTTTTTTCCGTGTTGAATTGATGCAACCTTGTAACTTACCTGCTCCTTTACAGCCAGGAGATCGACTACGGGTTATTGCTCCAAGTGGGGCTTTACGGGAGTTTGCTAATTTTGATCGGGGGGTTGAACGCTGGAAATCGCGAGGGTATCAGCTCGAATTTAGTTCAGGCTTTGATAGCCAGTGGGGCTACTTTGCAGGGAATGATGCTGAGCGCAGAAATCAAGTGCTTGAAGCACTAGCTGATTCAGAATGTCGAGGGATTCTGTGTGCTCGTGGTGGATGGGGAGCCGCTCGTTTGTTTGAGGAAGGAGCTTGGTCTCCAGAAGATTCTAAGTGGCTGGTTGGCTTTTCGGATATTACAACGTTGCTGGTTTCTTGGGCCAAAAAGGGAATCTCAGGCGTACACGGTCCTTTATTGACCACTTTGAGTTTAGAGCCAGAGTGGTCGCAAAATCGGTTGTTTGATTGGGTTGAGGGACGCTCAATTCAACCTTTGCAAGGAAAGGGTTGGATTGGTGGGCAGAATTGTGGTGTGCTTTTGCCTCTAAACTTAGCAGTTGCTACAAATTTGCTAGGAACTCCTTTGCAACCTGATTTTTCGGGAACTATCTTAGCGATTGAAGATGTTGGGGAAGCACCTTATCGAATTGATCGGATGCTAACTCAATGGCGCTTAGCAGGAATCTTACAGCAAGTTAAAGGTGTTGCATTAGGTCGTTTTAGTCGATGTGAGCCGAATCCGCAAATACCAAGTTTTTCTTTGGAAGAGGTATTGTACGATCGCCTAGCTGATCTCGGCATTCCAATTGTTGCTGATTTACCGTTTGGGCACGATGGAGTTAACGCCGCATTACCCGTTGGAGTGGTGGCTGAGTTAGATGGAGATCGCGGTACTTTAAGTATTATTCGTCCGTCAACTTGATCGACTAAAACAAAAAGTATCTTTGTGCCATTGGTAGAACGCTTGCTGGTTCGCAAGTAAGTAATTGTCCGTCTGCACGAACTTCGTAGGTTTCTGGATCAACCTCAATTTGAGGTAAGGCGTCATTCAATTTGAGGTGGCGTTTGCTAATTGTGCGACAGCCAGAAACAGCGACAACTTGCTTCTGCAACCCAATTTGTTCGGCGATGCCGTGCTTTAGAGCAGTTTGGGAGAGAAATGTGAGCGATGTTGGCGCAATTGCTTGGCCGAAACTGCCGAACATTGGCCGCATGTGAACAGGTTGTGGGGTTGGGATGCTAGCATTCGGGTCACCCATCTGTGCCCATGCAATGAACCCACCTTTTAATACAATTTCTGGTTTAACTCCAAACATGGCAGGCTTCCAGAGGCAAAGATCTGCTAACTTGCCGACTTCGATGGAACCAACATGCTCGGCAATACCGTGGGTGATAGCGGGATTGATTGTGTATTTGGCAACGTAGCGTTTGGCTCGAAAGTTGTCGTTACGGTGTGAATCTTCGGCTAGCGCACCCCGTTGAACTTTCATTTTGTGACCGGTTTGCCAGGTGCGAATAATGACTTCACCGACCCGACCCATTGCCTGAGAGTCAGAGGAGATAATGCTAAAGGCTCCGAGATCGTGCAAGATATCCTCAGCAGCAATTGTTTCGCGGCGAATTCGAGACTCTGCGAAGGCTACGTCTTCGGGGATGCTAGGGCTGAGATGGTGACAAACCATCAGCATGTCTAAGTGTTCATCTAAGGTATTGAGGGTGTAAGGACGAGTTGGATTTGTGGAAGAGGGAAGAACATTTAATTCGCCGCAAACCTTGATGATGTCGGGAGCGTGTCCGCCGCCTGCGCCTTCAGTATGATACGTATGAATAACTCGATTTTTAAATGCAGCAATTGTGTCTTCAACGAAACCAGATTCGTTGAGTGTGTCGGTATGAATCGCAACTTGCACATCATATTCTTCTGCGACGCCCAGGCATGTATCGATCGCTGCTGGAGTTGTACCCCAGTCTTCGTGTAGCTTCAGGCCGATCGCACCTGCTTCAACTTGCTCTTGCAAGCCTTCGGGCTTACCACTGTTGCCTTTACCTAAGAAGCCCAAGTTAACAGGGAATGCATCAGCCGCTTGCAGCATGCGATAAATATTCCAGGCTCCAGGAGTGCAGGTGGTTGCATTTGTGCCAGTTGCTGGTCCTGTACCACCGCCAATCATTGTTGTGATGCCGGAAGCAATCGCCGTTTCGATCTGCTGGGGGCAGATGAAGTGGATGTGAGTGTCGATGCCACCTGCTGTGACAATCATGCCTTCACCAGCGATCGCCTCTGTTGCAGGGCCAATGATGATATTTACATTGTCTTGAATGAAGGGATTGCCCGCCTTGCCAATCGCCGCAATCCGACCATCCTTAATGCCAATATCTGCTTTGATGATGCCCCACCAATCGAGGATTAAAGCATTGGTAATGACTAAATCAACTGCACCGTCTGCACGAGTAATAGGCGATTGCCCCATGCCATCTCGAATGACCTTACCGCCGCCAAACTTGACCTCATCTCCATAGGTTGTATGGTCTTGCTCGACTTCAATAATTAGCTCAGTGTCAGCCAATCGAATGCGATCGCCTACCGTCGGACCAAATGTATCGGCATAGGCACGACGATTCATGCGATAGCTCATAGGAACACTCCTCTTCCTTGGTGTCAGTGCAGTTTAGAAACAGACGCTTAATAAGAATACCCTTTGGGGGCAAGTAGAACGTAAATCAAAATACACCCAGAGAGAAAGTTTTGAAAGAGGAACACCCATTTAAATTAGAAAGGACGGAGCCAGCCCCTCAAGAAGTAGTAGATAGAGGCAAGGTACTCGCTAATTGCTTGTGAGCTAATGCAAAATGCCTCTGAGGTTGGGACAAACTCTGATGCTTGGACTTCGCGCTCAATCAAGTCTCGACCCAAAGCAACTCGGTCTAAGCGATCGGCTGAAGGCAAAGTATAAAAATCAGTGGGTCGCGCCAAAATCTGAACGCCATCACTAAAGACGTTTTGAAAGGTGAGGTAGGCTCGGTGCATATTCATTGCAGAGCTAATTAAAAATAATTGGTTGCCAAAATTAATTTGATTCTCGTTCAGGATTCTTTGAGTTTCTTCAGCACTCCGCCGAATCGAGTAAGAATCCGAGTCAATCAAGATATTTTCAGTCGGAATGTTGTAAGACTGGCTCAGGAATGAACGAATGTCAGCTGATTCAGAAACGGCTTCTGGTCCTTCTCCATCTTTACGTCGTCGATCAAGTCGATTGCCTGCGCTTACGATAATGAGAGGATTGGTGCCTGCGGCTGACTCTTGCTGATAGAGCTGACCTGCATAAAGGAGGCGATCGCCATGTTCTGTTAACTGAGTTGGCAACCGAGATAAAATCGCAAACTGTTCTGGTGTTAAATCTCGTGCCGAAAACGGTGTTGTGACATCGGTGGGTGCTCCTTGGGTGGGGGGACGAAGCTGTGTACGGGTTGTGTTCTGACCCAACAACACAATCACTCTGCGAGCACCTGCCGGAAGTGTTGTTTGAGGCGCACGAACGACTTCGATTCCTTCTTGTTCTAGTTCTTGAGCGAGGAAGTAGGAAACAAAGGGCACGCTGCTAAGCGCTAGAAGTAAGACCCCGCCGAGTACCAGATTTTTCAGCCAGCCTTTTAACCCACCCCGAATTAGGAAGTAAAGCAGAATAATGCCTAACCCCATTGGGCTGAGTGGGAAGGAGATAATGCGCCAGAGAACAGCGAGAACACCTCCATCGACAATTGGGCCGCGAAAAAACGCCAGAGCTAAGATCGCCAAAATTAGCCCGATGACTAAACGCCCAAGCAATACCTTAGGTAATGCTTTGAGAACGACGTTATAAGTAATTAACCCGACCACAATCCACAGCAAGACTTGGGTCAGCAGCAAAAAGACATCGGTAAGTAGTAGAACCATGCTGCAATTCCCTTAACTTGTCGATGGTTAGGCGCTCTGGCAAAGCTTGTGTGGCATGACTCAAACAAGCGAGTGGGGTGGAGGAGATTTTTGACTTGAGGGCTGCTAAAAATGACAGCTCACCCCGCACACCATCATGCAATCAAAATGATGAATTGATACCAATAAATTTGAAGAATTGAGACAAATGCCCCTCCTCCTCATTCAGAGTAACAATACATCTGTTTTATTTTATAAGTTATTTGCGAGTGCCTGTTCAAGTTGAGCGATCGCTTTTGAGAAATGCGCTCCAATTCGCTTTTTGCCTGCATCTATAAATAAGGCGCAGGATTGACTGGCTCGCCTTGCTTTCGGACTTCAAAATGCAAGTGAGGCCCAGTGGATAACCCAGTTGAGCCGACAGCAGCGACTGTTTGACCTCGTTGAACATTTTGCCCTTCTGTTACATAAAGTTTGCTGGCATGCCCATAGAGTGTCGTGATGCCACTGCCATGATCAATGATCACGGTGTTTCCGTAACCGCCATACCACCCGGCAAAAATGACAGAGCCGCTATCAGCAGCGTAGATGGGTGAGCCTGAGTCGGCCCCAAAGTCGATGCCCGCATGAAACCGTTGGTAGCCAAGAATCGGGTGAACGCGCCAGCCGAAACTGCTAGTAATGGCTCCGTTAGCTGGAAACACCATGCGACCACTGCCACGTATCAATGCTTTTCGCATCGCAAGCTTCTTCTGAATTAAAGCTCCAATGTTGCGGGAGTCTTGCTCCAATTGAGCCTCGGCTGCTGAAAGTGCCCGTCGATCGCTTTGAAGTCTCGCAATCATGGATTGTTGAGAATTAGCTTGTCTTTCAAACTGGGCTTTTTGCGCGTAGAGTTGCTGGGCGAGGAGGGCAACTTCATTTTTCTTTGTTGCTTGCTGATCACGCTGCTGGTCAACTTTATCGGCTTGCTGCCGAAGTGTGGTCAACATTTTGCGATCGGCAACATACAACTGCTTGAGTTGGTAGCGTCGGGTTAGGAACTCGTTGATATTTTCACTTTGGAGCAAGACGGCCCAACCTCGGTCAACCTGCTGCCGTTGCAAAAAACGCAGGCGGGCAACCGTTGCAATCTGCTGCTGGCGAAATTTTTGCTCGGTACTGAGGAGCGATCGCTCGATTGCTTGGAGTTGTTTCTCAGCCGCTGCCAGCTTAGCTTCACTCGCTTTGATCTGACTGTCTGTTACTTTAATGTTTTGGCGTAAGCCCTGAAGTTTCTGCTGGGCCGTATTCTCGTGTTTTTGCAAATTTTGTTGCTGTTGCTGGAGGCGCGATCGCTGGTTTTCAATTTGTTGCTGCTGTTGTCGAAGCGTGTCGATCGATTGAGCATAGGCAACTGGACTCAAGGGACTTACCCAGAGCAAACAGCCCAAACCCAAACTGAAAAACAACCATAGCCACTGTCTATAGTGCTTGGCAAATACTTGAATCGGCCTAACAGACATGTTGAACCACTAGGGATGGATAACAACACACTATTATCACCACCCCAAAATTTTTTGCCTAGAATTTTGTCGAAAACGCATTAATTTTCTGTAATTTCTCGTTTGTGGCGACTAAATGTTGAGGGTTGTAACTAAACTTTTTAACTTTTCTGAAGCTGTTACTGGATTCTGAAATTTCTTAGCTTCAACCTGCAAAAATGGATTCCAAATTCTGTTCAACTGCGAGCTTTGTCGCTTTTGAGAAACCTAGGAATAAAACAACATGTCTGATGAGCTTGTAAAACCTTACAACGGTGACCCCTTTGTTGGGCATCTGTCTACACCGATCAGTGATTCTGCTTTTACGCGAAACTTTATCGGCAACCTGCCCGCTTATCGTAGAGGGCTTTCTCCTCTACTGCGTGGGTTGGAAATTGGCTTGGCTCATGGTTATTTTCTAGTTGGCCCCTGGACAAAGCTAGGTCCATTGCGTGATACAGACTTCTCTGCTCTGGGTGGTTTGATTTCGGCAGTGGCTCTAGTTCTGGTTGCTACCGCTTGCCTGTCAGTCTACGGTCTGGTGACGTTTCAAGGAGATAACGACTCTCCAACAGATTCACTGCAAACGTCAGAAGGCTGGAGTCAGTTTGCAGGAGGATTTTTTGTTGGAGCAACAGGTAGTGCTTTTGTTGCCTACTTCTTGCTGCAAAACTTTGATGTAGTTGACTCGATCTTCCGTGGGTTCGTCAACTAACATTCATCTCTTAACAAACCTTGCAAGTTACGGTAGTTTCCAGCTGGCTTAGACTGCTGGGATTCCTGATTTGACAATTGGTTACAACGACAATCTACCCGGAGCAATCCGGGTTTTTTGATGTTTTGGTCTTGCCTCAGTCCTGGCAGAAAGCCGCAAAAAAAATGAGAAGCTCAACCAGACTGGCAAGCTTCTCAGAAAAAGAGTATGAATTGAACCCAGGTTTAGCGGATGTACTCTTTCAGAACGCTGTTACGGTTGGGATGACGCAACTTACGAAGGGCTTTGGCTTCAATTTGGCGGATGCGCTCGCGAGTAACGTTGAAAATCTGACCAATTTCTTCCAACGTTTTCATGCGACCATCATCTAAGCCGTAGCGGAGACGTAAAACATCGCGCTCGCGTGGGCTAAGAGTATCTAAAACGTTTTCGAGGTCTTCGCGGAGCAGGTTTTTCGCCACCTGATCTTCAGGAGTTTCCCCATCAGACTCGATAAAATCGCCCAAGCGAGAATCTTCTTCTTTACCAATTGGAGTTTCCAACGAGATTGGGAGCTGCGCCGACTTTGCAATAAAACGCAGTTTCTCGATGGTCATCTCCATGCGAGTGGCGATTTCTTCTTCAGTGGGTTTGCGCCCCATCTCTTGAGACAGTAGCTTGGTTGTCTTCTTGATTCGAGAGATGGTTTCGTACAAGTGGACTGGGAGGCGAATGGTACGTGATTGATCTGCGATCGCCCGGGTAATTGCCTGCCGGATCCACCAGGTCGCATAAGTTGAAAACTTGTAACCTTTCTCGTGGTCAAACTTTTCAGCAGCCCGAATCAAACCTAAACTGCCTTCTTGAATTAAATCTTGGAAGGACAAGCCACGGTTCATGTATTTCTTGGCGATGGACACAACCAATCGCAGGTTGGACTGAACCATCTTGTCTTTTGCACGGCGACCAACGTGTAGACGGTGGCGAAACGCTGGAAGCGCCATATCAACTGCCTGTGCCCATTCACCATCATTTGGTTCGCGATCAAGGCGCTGTTGCAAACCTTCGCGGATACGCTCAAGCTCAAGCAGGTCGGCAATTTTACGGGCTAACTCAATTTCTTCATCGGCACGCAGCAGGCGAATGCGTCCGATCTCTTGGAGGTAAAGGCGAATTGAGTCTTCTGTGTAATGCTTCTTTTTGGTCTGTGCCCGACGGCGACCGGCACGAACTTTACCCGTCTTACCATCTTCGTCATCATCAGCGACAACATCGAGGCTGTCATCCCCTTCCTCGTCATCTTCCATAAATGCCGAAATATCAGTTTCTGGCAGATCGTCGGCGACATCGGAGCTGTCTTCCATCAGATCAATTTCGAGTAAGTCGTTGGCTTGGGTCATGCCGCGTTCCTCATGCTCCTTAGATCAAATATTCACCAAAACGTGATGGTTTCACGCAGTTGATTGTCAAGACTTATCACCTTTGAAAGTGCCATCCGCCAAACAACGCGCTTGGGCATCTAGTCAGATTAAACAAACCGCTAGACGCACAAAAGAAACCTCAACTCAAAAATGCTTCCTTAAAATCCATCCGATTGTAACTTTTCTAACAAATATTGGGTGAAATTGCTTCACTTTCGACAGAACTTTCTGACTTAAAGGCATTACCAGCAAGCAGAAATAGCTCTTAGCCTATTGCTAGACAATGTTGCGTGATCGCATTTGCTTATACAGGATGGATGAACCAGGGCCTTAACAGACATCCTACAGAAATAACAGCAACTTGCTGCCTGTTGTCTTACATTTATCAGCCCATTGAGGAGCTATCTCCCCCACTAGATAAGCTAGCTCAGATTTTTAGGATCTGATCAGCCGTAATTATTAAGTTAGTTTTCAATTCCACGATAGTCAGCTTAACACTTAGTTAAGAGGAGTTAAATGGCTGAAATAGAATCCGCCATTGCGAGGATATCTTTAGAGTGTTTCAGTTGTTAGAGGTTTAGGCGGTTGGACTGAGTTCGTGGGTCTAGCTGATGAAGGTGAGGCGCTACCTGCTTTAACCAATAGATCTTTGACTAAGGGCGATCGCAAGCTTCCCCATAGACTGCAGTTATCAGATGTGCAACTGATAAGAACGACTGCATTCTGTTGGTTGAGTTTGCACGCGAGTTGGTACGCATGCGCTCGTCGAGCTAGGGGATAAGTGTTTAGCCGACAAAACAGCTCGTTTTGGTAATACATCCCATAGCGAATGGTATTGCTGAACCAAAACTTAAAAATAAAGACTTGGTTTTCGTTGATGACCTGTGGAAGCACAAATTTGTCCTAACAGATTGTCCTACAGTAGTGACTTGCATAAATGCACCGACAACGGATCGACGTTGCGCTAGGAAAGCGATTGAACGACCAGAGGATAAACAGTTGGTTGTTCGCGAGGGGTTTAAATCTATTATGGTTTTGCTGAGCGAATTTGCCAAAAATCATCAATCGTGACAAACTCATAGCCCTGCTCTAGCAGTTGAGGAATCAGGTGATCGACGGTTTCAGCGACATTTGCGCCACCGTGGTAGCCATCGTGCAACACAATCACCGCACCGTTATGCACTTGTTGCAGAATGCGGCGGGTTACGACTGCAACCCCCGGGGCAACCCAATCTTCAGGAACAACACTCCACATGACCGAGCGATAGTTCCACGCTTGTAGAAGAGAAAGGATCTTAGGTGTAAAGAACCCGTTGGGGGGGCGCACGTCTCGAAGTGAGCCAGGTGACAAATCACAAGCTGAAGCAATCTCGAACTGGGTATTTTCGAGCGTTGTTTTTAGTTGGGCTGGAGACAGGCTAGGAAAATTTTCGTGGTTGTAACCGTGAAGCCCAATCCAATGATTGTTGGCTGCGATCGCCTGAGCAATTTCTGGGGAGCGTCTAACACAAGCCCCTAACAAGAAAAAACTAGCACGAATTTTATAGTTGTCTAAAACCTTTAAAAGCTGTGGTGTGTAGGTTGGATGAGGCCCGTCATCAAAGGTTAAGGCGACTGTTTTTGTTTGTTCGCAGCCTGACCACAAACACCCTGGGAATAAGGGTTTGAGAGTTTGATAGAGATAGGGATAGAGAGGTGCAAACTGCATCTGCATTCAATTAAAGTGACAGCCAGCAAAAAAGAAAATCAAAGTCATTAATTTTCTCTTGCTCCATATATTACTTATAGCGATTCTCCCAAAAAACTGGGGGAAACAGGGGTCACTTTAGAAGGCAAAGTCTTAAAATCTGAAAGTTTTTTGTTTATAGAAGAGGTGTAACAAACCAGTCTTTTGCTTCAAATCAGAGTGAGAAAATTGGGTGTTACTAGCTCTTTAAAGCAGAATGTTTTGGGTTAAAGGTCTATTAATCAATGACTGTAACAGTGCTGTCGAGCCTGAGCTGAATGAATCAATGAAGAAAGAATATCGATACTAATTGGGTTGACTAAAAAACCATCGAAGCCAGGATTATCTTCTTGATAAACCCAGCTAGGGGCATTGCTATCAGTGAGCGCAATGAGCGTGATTTGATGCGTGTTTGCTTGTGATCGCAATTCCTGAAGTTGGAGATGGGGCCAGTGATGGCGATCGCCCGCCACAATGATTAAAAACGGTGGTTGATGAAGTGTGTGGGCAACGGCTTGTGCTTCAGAGCAGGTAATTGCAACCGAATAACGACACTGTTTCAGCAGTTCGTTGAGAAACCCTAGCACGCGTGGTTGTTGAACCAATAGCAAAATGTAGCCAGGAGAAGGATGCATTGAAGTTAAAAGTTGAAAAACGATGAGACATCGGGATGTTTAGTTAATATAGCGGCTTTTAAAAAGTGCTTTTACGTGAAAGAATTTCTCAAATCATTTCCTATCTTGCGTTTTCAACTTTTTGGCAGTAAAAGTGACTTCAATTTTTTTTAGTTATTAACCAAACTTTATGTAGAGATAGAAGCACAGAAGCCTTTTTAGGAAATCTTTTTCATCAGACTTTTAGTTGTTCTTAAGCTTTAATGTTTGCTTTATAAATGTGAAGCCATTTGCTTTTTATCAAATAACCCCACCGCATTTGAAAGGTGAGGGAATGATAAGGGAGCTTTTTCAAATAGATGCGGTGTCTTCTAATCTCAATAGGGTGACTCTATTTATTTGAGAAAGACTAAAAAATTAGCTCTCTGTTCTAAGATGAATCCTCATCCTACTTATTTAAATAAAATGGATGTTTATAAATGATTGTTGAATGAATATCAGCGATCGCTTTACTTGCTTCAAAGCCATTATTTAAATATAAAGAAATCGCGAAAAGCTATTTTTACTTAATTTAACTGCATCTCAACATTTGCAGGTAGCTGGTTTGATGGAGTGAAAACGCAAGGGGGTCAATTTTTTGAGTGTGTTTAGCTTGAGGCTAAGCAACTGATATTTTTTATACTGCGTTGAATTTTTAGAGTGTTGCCAGAATTTCAGACAAGTTCTTAGATTTGTGCCACTATGGAACACGGATAGGCTAGCCTAGTCTCATTTATTAGTGTTCTGGCTAAAGTAGGAATTTTAGCGCCGCTCCTGATCTCCTGTTAAGAGCTTGTAGATCAAAGTCTATGACTCAAGAGTCATTCCTCCTCTGTTCTATTTGTTAGTCGTTGTCGAGTACTACCGTGGCAAGAAAACTTACTTTTGTGTCTCTCATTGCCGTTTTAGGATTTTGGGGTGCTGCCCAACCTGTTTTGCAGGCTCAAGCATTGACGCCTCATGTGCCCCAACTAGAGGCAAAGCAACTAGAAGAGGTCGGTTTGACGCTGCTACAAGAATCCCTGCAATTAGCGCAGCTTCAGCAGTATGAATTGGCCGTGCCACGAGCTGCTTTGGCTTCACAACTGATTCCTGGTAATTCAGAGGTTTGGTCGCTCTTGGGCGGACTCTATCTTCAAAATAATGAGATAGATAAAGGAATTACGGCCTTACAGCGATCGCACAAGCTCGATAGTCAAAATTCTTCAGTTTTGTTTGCGCTGGGTTCTGCTTATTTTCAGAAGGGAGATTACAACGCCTCGGTTGAATATTTAACGTCTGGGTTGAAAATTAAACCTGACGTGACGGGGGCTTTGTTTGATTTGGGTAACTCTTATCTGATGTTGCGGCGTTACCCTGACGCTGTGAAGCAATATGAGAAAGCAGTTGCAAAAGATAAGGAGTTTTGGCCTGCGATCAACAACATTGGTTTAGTTGAGTACGAAAAAGGCAATGTTGACGCTGCGATTCGCCAATGGCGCAGAGCTGCTGATCTCGACCCGAAAGCCGCAGAGCCGCGCCTCGCTATTGCCGTAGCACTTTATAAAAAGGGCGATCGCGAGCAGGGCTGGAAGCTCGGTGAAGATGCGCTAGGGTTAGATAGTCGCTACGCGGATCTTGCCTTTTTAAAAGAAAACTTGTGGGGCGATCGCTTGTTAGCAGATGCCAAGCTCTTTTTAGAAACGCCACGGATGAAAGCCTCATCGGGTCAGTTAGAAGGTGAAACACCAACTCAATCAAGCTCGGGTCGCTAGATTCACCAGGTGGTGAGCTTAAATCTTGAAAGGGGCTTAACTCGCCTAGTTCGTCTTGTGCGTGTTATGCTTCCGACCGTTGATATCTGATGTGTGATCTATGGTGTTTAAGGCACTATCAAAAAAGCAGACTTATCAGTCAGTCAACATGCGACCAGCGAGTAGAAGGCGTTTAGGGTGCTTAGGGTTTTGCTTGATTGTCCCCTTTGTTGTGCCAACGATCTGGTTTACGCATCGTTTGGTACAGAGTTGGTTAAACCCTCCCGATGCGATTTTGGTGCTAGGGGGCGCGACTCAACGAGAGCGTTACGCGGCTGAGTTTGCTTTGCAACATCCAGATTTGCCGATTTGGGTCTCAAGCGGTGATTGGCCTGCCTCAACGCGGGCAACCTTTGCTCGCGCGGGGATTTCACCGGAGCGACTGCATCTTGATCGCAATGCGGTTGATACTGTGACTAATTTCACGACGTTGGCAGATGAGTTTCAACGGCAGGGAGTTGAGCACGTTTATCTAATTACGTCTGATTACCACATGCGACGGGCACAGGTAGTGGGTGAAATTGTATTTGGTAGTCGGGGAATTTTGCTGAAACCGATCGCGGTTGCTTCGGGGCAATCAAAGGAGCCAACGCTGAAAGTTGTGAGAGATGCGGGTCGTTCGGTTTTATGGGTTTTTACAGGGCGGACTGGCTCAACGCTAGGTGAGCGGTTTAACAATCTTCGCCCCGATTAAGGTAAAGCGCTGAGAGTCGGTTTACTCAACTGTCTCATTGATAGGGAATCGATCAAGCAGGGCGATCGCTTCACGAGCCGTAGCTTTAAGCTGGCTTGAGATGTGCGGTGCGTGGGGGATTTGAGAGAGAAAATCGAGGGTGCGTCGCAAAATTCGCACAATATCCCCCTCATCAAGACTGACGTTGGCGCATAAATCAAGCCACTCAATGCCCCGTGCCCATTGCTCAACAATTCCAACCAGGTCATACTCTAACCAAACTGGAAAGACTACTTCATAACGACGTTGTAACTGAAACAGTCGTCGCCGAATGCTGCGCAACCCAGCCAGGGCTTCTTCGACTTCGGGGGCGGGGTCAAAGCGAGTCCAGCTATCAGGGCGAGAAACCTCGGTCACGAGAGCCGCACAAGCAGAGGCAAAATAAACCGCAGATAACCCTTCTAACTCACCAGACATAAGAGCTAAGCCTAACCAAAGCTCATTGTCACCTCGAATCGCCGCTGTTGTTTGGCCGACTTCTGTTGGAACAAAGTCTTCGAGACAGTTGAACTCTTTGAGAATTTCGATCAGGCCAAGAAATTCTTGCCAGTGCCGGTGGGTTTGCCGTTCTAACTTAGCTTTGCGATCGCGAATATCGGCTTCTATATCATCCAGATGGCGACGCCGCTTTTGCAGGTTGCCCCGATGCCGCCACTGATGCACCGGATGGAGTTGGACCTGCTCTTCTACCAGCGTCATGCGCTGCAACTGTTCGTAAACTTCAGGAGCGGCTTCTGCGAGCGGTGGTGGTAGGGGAATTTGTTGGGCGATCGCGGCAGATTCATCATTACCTGGGAAAGTGCTGCCCAGGCTAATCGCTAAACCAGCAGGCGGTGTTAAGTAGTCAACGCCACTTAAGCGTGGGACTTCACCCCGCAAGCTCGTGACATCCTTAACGGTCACAACGTACCACTGGTTATCACGCCCCAGGCAGACCAGATAAGGGAATTGCCCCGAACCGGGCACTTTGCTGACCAGCACGGCAGGGATCGGTTCTGAAACCTGAATGTGTTTCCCCTTGAGGCTGATGACAGTCCCCACGATCGCAAAGGAGAGAGCCAACGGTAAGTCGCTTTGTTGCACTTCCGCCGCCTGATCTTGGAGGTACTTCAGCAATCGCTTTTCTTCGCGCAGTCGTTCTTGGAGTTTTTCGTATTGAGCGAACAGTTGCCAATCAACTTCTGCGAGGTCGCGGTTAAGGCGCTCAGCTTCGGCTTCAAGGGTGGCGATCGCTTCTTGTTGAGGCCGCAGGTATAGTGTCGCTAAATACTGCCCAAAGCTGCGTTCAATTAGCTCTTTGGCTTCTTCAAGGCTATGCATTTGCAGCAGGTTCAACACCATGCCGTAGCTGGGTGTAAATTGGCTCACCAGCGGGTCAGCCCCAGAAGTGGCTAAATAGGTTGCTTCACGGGCACCTTCAAAGGCTGACTGCATCGTGACGACATGCCCCTGCACGTCCATGCCACGGCGACCTGCGCGGCCTGCCATTTGTAAAAATTCTGAAGCGGTTAGCAGGCGATGCCCGGTATCCGTTCGCTTAGACAGGCTAGAAATGACAGTGGTACGAGCAGGCATGTTGATTCCGGCGGCTAATGTCTCAGTCGCGAACACGACCTTGATCAAGCCCTGCTGAAAGAGTTCTTCGATTAAGCCTTTCCAGGCGGGTAAAACGCCCGCATGGTGAGCGGCAATGCCCTTATAAAGAGGGGGAATCAGATCTGCGTGAGCTAACTCGGGGTTTTCAGCTAAAAAGCGATCGATCTGCTCCTTTAAAGTGTCGGTTTCTTTGCTCGTCAAAAGTTTGAGTGGCAACCGACTGACTTCTTGCATCGCCTGATCGCAACCCCGCCGACTAAAAATAAAGTAGATCGCGGGTAGCATGTCTCGCTGCTTGAATTCACTGAGGGCAAAGGCAAGACCGGGAGTTTCTTGCCGAGGAACACGGCCCCGATCTCCACGTGCTCCTTTGCCACCTCGTGGTTTGAGGCGAGGATTCATCCGTTTGCTATTGGGTTCCAGTAAGGGGAAAACACCTTTCAAGTTGCAGAAATGAAAGGTTAAGGGAACCGGGCGAAAATCGGAATAGATCAGATCGGTGGGGCCATGCACCTGTCGGATCCAATCGGTCAGTTGGTCGCTATTAGCAACGGTGGCAGACAGGGCGACGAGCTGAATATTGGGCGGACAGTAGATGATGGACTCTTCCCAAACGGTGCCACGTTGGCGATCGTTCATATAGTGGCATTCATCTAGCACAACGGCCTCGACATCAATTAAGGATGTACCGACTTGACCGATGGTAGTGCCGTACAGCATGTTGCGGAAGATTTCGGTGGTCATCACCACAATGGGAGCGTCGCGGTTAATAGAAACGTCTCCGGTGAGTAAGCCAACGTTTTCGGCTCCAAATGTGTCTCGAAAGTCTCGCAACTTCTGATTAGACAGAGCTTTTAAGGGGGTTGTGTAGAAGACTCGTTTGCTACGAGCGAGTGCCCGATAGATGGCATACTCTCCGATCAGAGTTTTGCCCGACCCAGTAGGCGCACAAACAACGACCGAACGACCCGCTTCTAAGGCTGCGATCGCCTCTGTTTGAAATGCATCTAGCGCAAACGGAAATAACTTATCAAGTTCTAGCCCGGAGGCTGCTGACGAAACAGTCACGCAATCTTATCCAAGTAAATTTGTGAAAAGAAGAATACTCCATCAATTCTTCAATCTTACATCCGCCCTTTGAAAGCGGTTGATTTCAGACAGGATTGCTTCAAAATGACAAAACTCTCTTAAGAAGGATGGGCGATCGCAAAATTCTTGCGTTATATTTGCGATGGTCTATATTTCAGGGTTTCTTAACACTAATTGTTGCATTGTTGCAAAAGTTAAAGTCCCTGTGTTCCGTAGGCTACATCAAAAACGCTGTAGATCTTTTAGGTTTTCTTAAGGTCGCTGCGTTAATCGTGGGTCGCCTAATCAAGCCGTCTTATCGGTAAAGAGCGGAGGAACCAGTTTATTGGGGCTAATTGCAAGCCCAAGCTTGCAAGAGACACCTTCCAGTCTTCGCCCGTCAGCTAACTCCGTCGGCAATGGAAGGAGAACCCAAAGCTATTGCCTCAGCAGTGGTCGTTGGAATCTCCTGAGTGAACCCAAACAAAACACCTGCGTGGGCGAGTTTTTCGACCCACCTCTCGTAACAACCATAGCTTAGAGAGGTTTAAAGCTGTGAATATATTACCGATGCTTGCACGCCTAGAGCACGCGATCGGCTGTACCGATCTGGCCAAACAGATTGTTTTAATTCCCAATAATAATGCGTCTAACGAGCGTTCTAAAGAGATTAATTTAGTTGTTGGTTATAATGGCTCGCCGCGCAGTCAAAGTGCCCTTGATTTAACACTTTGGATCGCGCATCAAACTCGACTGGCAACAGGTAGCCCGGTCACGGTGCAAGTTGTCTATGTTGTGAATTTAGATAGCGCGTGCGGTTTGGCTCAAGGCACCGCCTCTAGCCAAATTGCCCCTTCACCTCGGAAACGGATCAAAGAGATTGCCAGTGGGCGATCGCCCGTTTCAGAGCCTGGGGTCGCAACGGTTGAGCGATCGCCGTTAGAAGAAAGCTTTAAAATGTCACGCGGCTGTCAGGATGACTTGTTTGAGCAGGCGGATCATATCCTGTGGCAGGCACGTCACATGGCTGAAGAATGGCGAGGTTCGCTGAAGACGCATCTAAGATTTGGTCAGGTTACTGCTGAACTGTGTCAGGTGGTAGAAGCAGAGTCAGCCTCTATTCTGGTGGTTGGTTGTACTTCTAAAGATCATCCCTTGGTGCAGCAATTGCAGCAGCCTTCGTTACCTTGTCCTGTCTTGGGGATTCCGGTATTAAGTTAAGGCATGGAAATTAGATAAGTTCAATGTAGGTAGGGGTGGGTTTTGCCGTTCAATCCATTGCAGAATGCGGATAGATCTGCTGAACCCGTCCTTACAGTTGGCGGATTGATTAAATTCGCTATGCTAGGAATCATGGATTAAGTAAAAGCGAATATCTTGCTGTAAACAGGGGCGAACGGCCCTATAGCCTGACGTCATGCTGCGCTAACGCCCGTTTAAGGAATGGTCGAAGTTATTTAATACTCGTTCCTAAGTGCTGAAAGGGAGATAAGTCTTCGGGTTAAGTTTCAGCACAAGCAGAGGTTGGGGCAGTGTTTGCCAGGAAGCGTGTGCGAATGCTAATTTGTCTTTGAGCAAAAAATAAATAGAGCTGACTGTAAGTAGACAAAGTTGGCTTTTTCACTTTCCCACCGTGCATTAGAGCTACCTCTAGTCGGTTGGGCACATGCTTAAAAATTCTTGTCTAATCCGGAAGCACCTCTTCAGGTGCTTTTTTTAGACTTGAATAATCTGTTTAACGTACTACACTTGTATTATGCATTTGTTAATTGATTTACTCAGGAGGAGTCGATGCAAACAATTCCCCGCACCTCAACGACTGAAATGGAAGTCACGAGCATTCGCCTGGAGCGGGAACTAAAAGAGCGCTTGAAGGAGCTCTCGGGCAACCAGGGCTATCAGGCATTGATTCGCGATATCTTGTGGAACTATGTTCAACAGAAGTCGGGTGAGTTTACGCCACAAGTCTCGCCGACTGAGATTCGGGCTACGATGTCTGCTACTGCCTGCCAAGAAGAGCGATGCACGCTCACAGGTAAGGTGATCTACCCCAATGAATCGATGTTGTTAGGCTTAACAACCGCAGGGGTTTTAGTGCCGCTGAGTGTGGAAAGCCTAAACGATTAAGTGCTATGCGAAAGGATATTGTCTGGCAGGATGCTGCTCTAGTCGCTCAGTTTTTAGAGGGTGTTCGCGGAGCCGTGCCGTTTGCGGCTGAGCAAATTGCGATCGCACTCCAAATTCTAGAGTCGTCTCATCCCCCGCTCCAACGGGTCGCTGACTTAGGCTGTGGTGATGGAATTTTGGCTCAGGCTGTTTTAGAGCGCTATCCAATGGTGAAGGTGGTAGCGATTGACTTCTCTGCCCCCATGCTCGAACAGGCTAAAAAACGTTTGAGCTTATTTTCTCAGCCCTCTGAACCTTTATCTGAGCGGGTTCAGTTTGTTCATGCCGATCTCTACTCGCCTGAGTGGCAACAGGGTTTAGAGCCGTTTGACGCGATCGTGTCGGGCTACTGCATTCACCACTTGCCAGACGATCGCAAGCAGGCTTTATATCAGGAAATTTATCGCCTCCTGACTCCAGGGGGCTGGTTTCTCAACATTGAGCATGTGGCTTCGGTTTCACCCCTTGGGGAGGAGCTGTTTGAAGCGGCAGTGGTGGATCGCTTGTACCAATTGCAGAATGACCAAAAGAATCCTGCATCAAGACCAGCGATCGCAGAGCAGTTTCACAACCGCGAAGACAAACAAGCCAACCGACTGGCTCTAGTCGAGGAGCAATGTCGTTGGCTACGGATGATTGGTTTTGAAGAGGTAGACTGCTACTTCAAGTTTTTAGAACTAGCAGTGTTTGGAGGGCGCAAAGCCACTTAGAAATAGAAATTAAATCAGTTTGATGTTTTGTACGGACGGGTTTTGTCTTCAAATCCATGACCGGACATAGATGGGTCTGCTGAACCCGTCCGTACAGTTTGCGGATTGATTCAATTCGCGATCCTTAAGATTCGGTTTCGACCTTTTCTAAATCACCTGCTCCTGCGCCTTCCATCGCTACTGCTGATTTTCCGTTCCCCATATCGGCTAACTCACCACCGTCACCTTCACCACGGGCAAAGACAACCCGTAGCATCGGTGGAGCCACAAAGGTAGTCAAAATCACCATGACGATAATAGCCGCATTGAGCGAATCACTTAAAACGCCACTGGCGGCACCTACGGAAGCAAACACAAGGCCAACCTCACCGCGTGGAATCATGCCGACCCCGATCGCCAGACGATTAATACCGGGTTTGCCAAATACGGCAGCCCCTGTGACCACCTTACCGAAAATGGCCACTGCGATGAGAAAAGCCGCAATAATTAAACCTTCGCGGTTCTCCGGGTTAAACGGATTTAGCACGCTAACGTCGGTACGGGCACCCACAACTACAAAGAAAACGGGCACCAGCATATCGGCGATCGGAATCACCTGCTCTTCTAAATCGTGCTGCTTTTCGGTTTCAGCCAAAATTAAGCCTGCAGCGAAAGCACCTAAAATGGCTTCTAGATTAATGGCAGCGGCGATGTAAGACAACACAAAGGCAAACGTCAGTGAGGTCAGCAACAGTTGACCACGGGTTTTCATCTCGTTGACGAGCGTAACAAAAAAGGGACTGAGCAACCGCCCAACCCAAATTGCTCCAACTAAAAAGACGGCCGCACTAACAATTAAATAGACAACGTTTGCAACTTCAACTTTGCCATCGCGGGCAAGACTGGCAACAACTGCCAGCACGATGATGCCCAATACGTCATCCATCACGGCAGCACCAATGATGATCTGCCCTTCACTGGATGAAAGTTTGCCAATTTCTGAGAGAACTTTTGCTGTGATACCAATGCTGGTGGCGGTGAGCGCAGCCCCCGCAAAAATAGCAGGCACCGTCGGCACACCAAAGATAACCATCAAGCCTGCTGTACCCAGGGCAAAAGGCACCACAACCCCAACGATGGCAACCACAGTGGACTGCATCCCAACCCGCAACAATTCTTTTAAGTCAGACTCAAGCCCAATCTCAAACAGAAGAATGACAACACCAATCTCTGATAGGACTGAAATTACTTCGCTCTGAGAGTGAAACACGTAAGAGACTGCCTCAGGGCTTAAATGCCCCGTCATTTGCAGCAGACTCATAATGGCTGAGCCGGAGCCATCTTCGAGCGCACCTGGAAAAACTAAAAGATGGAGGGCCGAAACGCCAACAATCACGCCACCAACGAGTTCGCCTAAGACGGGTGGCAGATCAATACGGGCACAAATCTCACCTCCCAACTTGCTAGCAAAGTATATGACGACCAGACTGAGCAGCACGCCACCCAAAATGTAGGGGCCGCTCTCTGTTTCGATCGAAGCAGAGGCTTCAGCGAGTAGGGGGTGAAGATAGGGCAAGGGGAAGGACATGAGCCAATCCATGGCAATTACCATTATCAGAAGAACGTGTTACCTAACTTTACAGGCTTTAGAGCGGCGCGAGTCTATATCTGCCGATGTAAACCTTAGCAAGGTTGTTATGGCACAAGTTTATAAAACACGATTAAATTCACACTCTTTGCGAGTTGTCTTTAAAAAAAGAAAATCTTGATGCAAAGGGTTTAACCAATAAAATGCATCAAGAAATCATTCTCGTTGAGGATAGAGGGGATCGGGCTACTTGATTGTATACAGAGTAGCCAAATCTCCGCTTTTTGAAGTAGTTAGATAAAAACGCGATGGTGCAAGGAAGGCATTTGTCGCCGAACCTGCTCTAAGCGACCTGGCTCAATGGTGGCGATCGCCAGCCCTGGTTTGTCGCCCGCATCCGCCAGCACAACTCCCCAGGGGTCAATGATCATGGCGTGGCCGTGGGTGTGTCGCACCCCATAGTGGTGGCCTGTTTGAGCTGGGGCAATGACATAACAAGTATTTTCAATCGCCCGTGCCTGGAGTAAAACCTGCCAGTGATCTTTGCCAGTGTAAGCAGTAAACGCAGCCGGAACGAAGATCACTTCGGCTCCCATCTGGGATAGCTGACGGTAAAGCTCTGGAAACCGGACGTCATAACAGACTGATAGCCCCAAATTACCCAGCTCTTTAGAGGGGTAAATGGGTGGCACACGGCTGCCTGCTAAAACGCTGCCTGATTCTAAATAGGTGATGCCATCTGGCAAATTGACATCAAATAAGTGGACTTTTTCATAACGCGCTAATTCTTCACCCCCTGGCCCGACTAACAAGGCGGTGTTGTAGACCTTGCCATTTCCAACGGGGATAGGGAAACCACCACCCAGCAAGGTAATTTGAAACCGCTGAGCCATGGTTTTTAAGAACTTTTCGGTCGCTTGATGAATGGTTTCGGCCTGTTCGAGTTTGGTGCGATCGTCACCCAAGAATGAAAAGTTTTCTGGTAAAGCAACCAACTCGGCACCCTGCCGTGCAGCAAGATCAATCAATTCTTCTGCCTGCCCTAGATTACTGTGAAGATCTGGAAGGCTTGTCATTTGTACGGCAGCTGCCACGTAAGACTTCATAAACGCAACTCAAAATTTGTTAGAGCGATAGTGCGAAGCCTGTGCATGAGGCTGAAAGATCGGGGTCATGTGGCTTCTTAACCCATTATCTTATCAGCGTAGCGGCTACGCAAAAGCGTCCTGATTCTCTGAATCCATAGACTTATTTCTATCGTCATGTCCAGAAATAAGTCTCAACGATTCCAGATTTTTATGTTCTTTATGGACGGGTCAGTAATTTCCGCGAATTTACGTAATTATAACAAGTTATACGAAGGGAGTATTTACGCAAACTTTAAGGAAAGTACGTAGTTACTTTGAGAAGGTATCCTGTTCGATGAGTTATAAAAGTTTTAGAGCGATAGTGACAAGCGCCAAGGTGCTGAATTAGGTAAGCGATTAAAGATCATTAAGCGCTCTCTGAGGGCATAGCTTATTTCTGTCTCTTAAATTGCTGTACAAATATCTATTTTTCTGGCTATTCCTGGTGTTGTGCTCTGTCAAACGCCAATCGTTGTATCTACCACTTAGCTTGCTCAATTTGTGTTTCTACTGGCCTTGCAAAAATCCTAAATAGGAAGTTCAGGGTTTATTCTGACTGAGTAATGGATTCTTTCTAAGAATATTTGTCAAAGCTGCTTTGCAGGATAAACCTCAAGCAGAATTTAGCTTACGTGTAACGTGTCGGTTTCTATATCATCAAATCGTTTCGCTTGATGCTCAGACGCTGAATTTTGCAGAATTTTTTGCAAGATGCTGGTCGAGTCGGATCTGATTAACGGGTGCCAAATTTTTGATTTTTCTGGTGCGATCGCCGAAGCCGTTCATACTGCAAACCTGCCAATGGCGTTAGGCGTTGCAGCGGCCCCTACCTATAACAAATTGCGATCGCGCTTGCCCAACTAGGATTAACCCAACCCCCAAAAAGCTATGTATTTGGGTATTCGTTCTGACCTGTGGCGGAGCTGTCTGCTGCGCATGAACTTGCGAGCTGATTTTCTGTCGTATCTTCCAATCTGTCCTCTGATCGCCTTAGTTAGCAGTTGTTTAACCGTTGCCAACCCCGCAATCGCAGATGAAAAAGGTGTCTATTACAAAGTAGATGAAGATTTTGCTTTGATGGATTCGAGTCGATCTTTCATCGATAATTCACAACAAGCAAAAAAAGATTTAGAAGAAGATCACAAAAGTGTATCTCTTAATCAATTGCCTCGATTTCAAATTAATCGAGAAGTGAACCAGAACGTTGTATCTCAGGGTAGAGATCGAAAAATTGACTTGTTTGATGAGTCGAAGCTAAGTGAGGCCGCCTTAAAGTCACCTCAAGCAAAACTGACCGATCTGCAAACTGAGTTCGCAACTGCAAAATTTCCTGATCCAGTTTTCGGGCATTTGGAGGAAACTGAGCGAAGGGAGAAAGCGATCGGAACTTCGTTTAGCGGGACTGCGATAACGCATCCCTTGCCTGTGCCGGAGGCCATTTCTACTGGTTTAAAGGTGCGATCGCGTGAGCAGGCTCAGCAATTGCTGGCGCAGGCCTCTCCTGAGAAATCTCAGCCAGAGCAAGCGGCAACTCAGAATAGTCGATTGTTGCTGGGGTCTCCGTCGATTCAACTGCAAGGGGTCTTTTTGCAAGAGGGCGAAGATACCTCGGCTCGTGCGCGGCTGCGGTTGTTATATCCCGTGACGCCCAACGCTCTGTTCGGGGCTGAGGTGGATGTCACGACAGGGAATGGTTTTTCGGATACATCCGGCACGGGGATTAATCTGAACGAGTTATATTTTGCCGGCTCACTGCCCAATCTGCCAGAGCTACGGTTTGTCGTCGGGTTGATGGATCTCACATCCTATTTTGATCGCAATAGTTTTGCGAAGGATGGTGCGACTCACTTCTTTAACCGAGCTTTTCAGACAAATCCGGCGTTGTCGGCGGCTGGAGTTTCCTCTCGAGTTGGCGTGCTAGTAAATTGGGCAGCGATCGATAACTTAGAGTTAAAGGTCGCTGCTTTTTCTTCAAGTCGTGACCTGGGCGATTTTGACCTGAATGGATTTGCTGGTGAGCTGGAGTATCGAATCGATAACTTCATTGTGCGGGGAACCTATGTGCGCTCTAAAGATGCTGGCGCAGATACAGGTTTTGAGGAAATTTTTGACCTGCCGCGAGATGATGGGGATGTTGGGCTGAGTTCGGGCGATCGCGAAGAAGCCTTTGGAATCAACGCAGAATGGTATATTCCAAATCTGAAATTAGGTCTATTTGGACGATTTGGATACTACCAAAACGAATCGTTAGATGAAGATGCAACGACTTTCAGTTTTGGTGTCAATCTGCTTGATTTATTCATGCCGGATGATCGGCTGGGGATTGGTTACGGCAGGCAGCTTTCTAACAACTCGGTGCGGCGTGATTTAGATGATCCTGTGCCGGATGTTTTAGAGGTGTTTTATGACGCGCGGGTACTGTCCTGGTTGCGCGCCGGGGTTATGGTGCAACAGCGCAACGAGTTTACAGAAACCGTGTTTGGAGTTCGTTTGCGGGCCGATTGGGATCTGTCACCGAGGAGGTAGGACGTGAAGCAAGGCGAATGGTTGGGACTGGTAGGTTTGATGTTGTCTGTATCGCTTGGCTTCTCACCTGAGGTAATTGCACAAACGTTACCTGCTTCGGTTAACGCAGGGTATAGCCAGTTAAATCGGGGTTGGGTCAAGGATGCGATCGCCACGTTTGAGCAAGCGGTGCAGCGTTACCCGAATCTGGTTGAGGCACGGCTGGGCTTGGCGATCGCCTATCAACGGGCAGGGCGAGATGCGGATGCCTGGAAGGCGTATCAGCAAGTGTTGCAGCAGTCTCCGGATAATGTTGCGGCTTTAAAGGCGATCGGTGAACTGGCGGGTTATCGGCCTGAGTGGCAAACGGGCGGCATCATGGCTCTAACTCGGCTATTGCAGCAAACACCAAATGATCGACCAGCTCGAACTCAACGGGCGTTGCTGTATGGCTATCAGGCTCAGTATGCAGAAGCTTTTGCGGATTATGAAATTTTGCTGGCAAATAACCCTACTCCAGAGGCGGTGTTAGGGGCAGCACAGGTTTACTCTTACAGCGGCAATTACCCGCGATCGCGCGAGTTGTTTAACCGTTATCGCGCTACTGGCAAGACGATTCCTGATGGGGCGTTGGCGAGCTACGCCCGGACGCTGGTTGAAACGGGTGAGAAAACGTCTGCTATTCAACTGCTGGAGGCAAAGCTACAACAACCCAAGTTGCCGACCTGGCTAGAGCCAGATCTGCGGAGTGTGCTGGCGATCGCGTATCAGGCAAACAACCAGCCAGCGCAGGCGTTGCAAGTGTTGCAGCCGTTGCGTCAACAACCGCAAGCCCAATTGCCGTTAGCCCGATCGCTGAGCGTACTGGCACGGCGTTCTGGCAATTGGACTTTACTGCAAGATGCAACTGCGCTGTATCAGCAAGTGTTGCAGCAAACGTCCAATCCTTCGAGGGGCTTGCTGTTAGAAGTGGCTGATGCCTTGAGTGAGTTACCCACTACGAAGCCACAAGCTTTAACCATCTATCAAACATTAAGTCAGCAGCAACCGGGCGATCGCACCGTTCTGGTGAAGCGTCTTGTACTCGAAAATCAGCTAGGGCAGTTAAGTCAGGTCGAGTTGCAACAACAGCTCCAATCAGCTTTGCAACCTTTGCCAGAGTTTGTAGTGGAGCGGCAGGCGATCGCGCGCGCGTTGAGTCAACTAGATCCACCTTTAGCGGTTTTGCTGCCGACCTACCAGACTTTAGCCCAGCCCGAAGTGGAAGTGCCCTTCCTCAATTTTCGAATCGCGCAGATTTATCTGCAACAAGGTGACTTGCAACAGGCGAAGGCCGCGCTAGCAGCTTATCAAGCGGCTTCAACCGGGGTGACTGATAGTGGTGCAGAGTTTTTGTTGGCAGAAATTGAACGGCGCGAAGGAAACCTGGAGGCGAGTGCCCAACGTTACACCGGAATTATTGCTCGCAATGCCTCCGCGAATGAGGTGCAGAATGCGTTGTTAGGATTGGCAAGTATTCGGCGATCGCAGGGTCGTTTAGAAGAGGTGGTGCAGCTCTACGATGAGATTTTGAGCCGCGAACCCAATAATGTGCGGGCGCAATTGGGGCGGATTCAACTCAACTATCAGTTGCAAAAAATCTCAACTACTGATGCCGAGCAAGCCTTAGAGCAGTGGCTTAGTCAGCAGCCTCAATTGCTGGCTGTGCCAGAGTTGTATGACCTGGTGGGGGCGTTACCACCCGATCCAAAGCGGGAGCCATTGTATCTGGCGTTGCTGCAAGCTTCTCCTGGGAATGTGGCGGTTGAGCGACGCTTGATTCAAGTGATTGCGCTACGTGATCCGGCAGCGGCCCGATCGCGGATGGACCAGGTCTTGCAGGGCGATCGCACCAGTATTGCGAGTTATTTTTTGCAGGGTGAGTTGGCCCAAGCGATCGGTGATTTGCCGTTAGCGGCGGAAGCCTATACCGCCATTTTGCAACAGCAACCTGAAAATACCGATGCGCTATCGGCACTCGGTGGCGTGCGGTTTCAACAAAAGCAATATGACGCAGCAACCAAAATCTACAAACAGGTGTTAGCGCTTAAACCTGATGATTTAGAAACGCAACGGGTGCTGGCAGAACTGTATCTAGCTCAAGATTTGCCAACGCGAGGATTTCGACAATTGCAACGAGTGGAGCGATCGCAACAGCAAGAGGGGATTAACAATCCTGTTGTTGATCGCCGACTGGAAGAAGTGAAGCTTAACTTTCTCCGGCGACGTGGCTTGCAACCCAGTTGGGAGCGTTACTAAAGCGGTTTTCTTTACCGATGCTTTGTAATCTGTCCGAGATCTCTGATGGATTTAAAGATTGCACGAAATTGCGTCTCTTTTCCTAAAAAATATTTGGATGTTTGACTGAATTTCTGAATTCTATTTCAAAGCATCAAATTGATCTGGTTAAAACTCTTCTTCAACTAAAATATCTCATGCAACGAATATCATCTGGTTCTTCTACCAAAAATGTTCTGCTCCACTCTGGTCGCAGTTTGCTGAGCCTGCTGCTGTTAGGTCATACACTATTCGTTTCAAGTGGTATTGCTCTGGCTCAGGCTGAGTTACCCGATTATCGTCAAAATGCAATTCCTCAAGAAGCAACGCCCGATCAGGAAATTGCACCTCAAATTCCCGGTAAAAAGAATGTCGCCCTTCCTGAAGAGGAGCAGGTCAAGCCCTTAAAGGCTGGGCAGTATGTGGTGGAGTTTAATCGTAGCCCGATTGTTGGAACGCGGTTACAACTACGCGGCATCTATGATGAGTCACGCTTGCGGTTTACCCGTCCCCGCAACTGGCAGGCGAAAAATGTCAAAGTTTTGATGCGGTTTCGCCATTCGCCAGCGCTCTATGCGACGCGATCAAATCTGACGGTGCTGATTAATGGGGTCAGTATCGGTAGTGTGCCGCTGAATAAGAAAGAAGGCGAAATTGGCACGGCTGTCTATAACGTGCCGACCCAACTGCTGCGCGACTATAACGAAGTAGTGGTGGCGGCCCTGCAAAATAACTCTCCCACCTGTACGCAAGACCCGTTTGACCCCTCGTTGTGGACGGAGATTCTACCAGACTCCAAATTAGTGTTTGATTTTGCCCCACAACCGATTCGGCTTGATTTCAGCCGCTACCCCTATCCTGTGTTTGATGAGTTGAGCTTGAACCCGAATGAGGTAGCTTATTTGCTGCCGCGATCGCTGGATGAAACCTGGCTCACTGCAACAACGCGATTTCATACCTCCTTGGGTCGCTTGGCACAGTTTCGTCCGATCGATTCTCGTCTGGTTGACAAGGTGGATGCGACCAAGCCGGGTGAACGCCTGATCGTGATTGGGACACCTAAAAATCAACCAGCGCTGGCTGCACTCAAGTTGCCGCTGAAGCTGAAAGGCGATCGCTGGCTGGATGAAAAGCAGCAGCCTTTAGGGGACGATGTGGGCTTGCTGATGCTGACGACAGCGGCTGATGGGAAAGCGTTAGTGCTAGTTGCGACGGGCAATACCCCGGCGGCGGCGAATAAAGCGGTGCAGTTTTTGGTGCAAAATCGCGATCGCCAGATTGGCACGGGTCGCCTGGTGATGGTTAACCAGTTGTCAGAGGTGCCGACACCACCTCGACGCGAATGGCAGGGCTATTTGCCGACGCGTAACACCTTTCAGCTGAAGGAGATGACGACTCACAATAATGAGCCGTTTCCGGATGTGACGACGCGTGGCTCAGACGCACCACCGATTGAGTTTGACTTTCGCGCGTTGCCCGATGACAAGTTTTTATCGGGGAGTGTGATGAATCTTCGCTATAGCTACGGGCCTCAACTTAACCCGCTAACCTCGCTGCTAGAGGTGCAACTGGATGGTTTGCCGTTAGCTGGTCGCAAGTTAGATGCGGTGGATGGGGTGAAGCAGGGATCGTTTAAGGTCGAGTTGCCAGCCGACAAGGTGAAGCCCAATTCAAAAATTCAGGTGCGGTTTCAGCTTGACCCACGTGAGCGCCGCTCGTGTAATCGTCCGGTTGACCAGCAACTCTGGGGCACGGTACACGCGGATACCCAGTTTGACCTGAAGCGTGAAAATATGGCGCAAGTGCCTGACTTACGCTTGCTTCAGGCGGGTTACCCATTTACGGCACCGCAAGATTTATCAGAAACTGCGATCGCCCTACCCCAAAAGCCAGCTTTAGCCGATTTGCGTTTGATGCTAGAAGTCGCCGAACGTTTAGGGCGTGTGAGTCGGGCCGAGTCAATTAAGCTCAATGTTTATCGGGCGGATAAGTTGTCTGCAAAAGTTCAGCAAGAACGGCATTTAATCGCGATTGGGCAACCATCACGGTTTCCGTTACCCGATGCGCTTAAAGCAGAAGGTTTTACGCTGCAACAGTTGTTTGAACGCAAGAATGAGGGGGCAAAAATTCGCACACTGCCAGATGTGGAAGGGGTTGTAAAGCAGATCGTTTCACCCTGGAATGCGAAGCGCACCGTGTTGTTGTTGACTGGACAGACGGATCAGGGCTTAAAACAGCTTCAAGATCTGTTCGCGCAAGATTCGCTGTTTTATCAGTTGCAGGGCGATACCACGCTGATTAGCGCAAATGCTGATAAGCCTTCACCCTATGACCCAAATAGCTACACGCTTGAGTTTTTGACTCAGGCAAAACGCAATGCTCAGTTAAGTGAGGTCAGTTGGCGCGATCGCCTGGTGCAAACCCTGGGTGGTAACTGGCTACTATTAGTCCCTGGGACGGTTGTAATTGTTTTGTTAGCTTACGGTATCTCGCAGGCATGGCTGAATCGGTACGCCCCACATGACAAGCAGGAGAAGTAGATGGCACGTTTGACATTTTCGTTGGCTCCGCGTCGAGTTTTGGGGGCGATCCAACCCAACCAGTGGATCATGCAACTGGTGGATGGTTTACCTGAGATCTTGCAGCATTCTCAATAAGCCGATTCTAAGCGAGGTTTGAGGTCAATATCGAACCCAAAATGAGCCGCAATATCAGCGTGAGATTGGATGCGTTTGAGTAACTGAAACCAGATAATCGAAGGGAACAAA
>DVDV01000399.1 GCA_015296075.1 Leptolyngbyaceae cyanobacterium M33_DOE_097
GAATAATTCTCACAAAAATATTCATTTTGAACAGCTATCAATGGCTGGAATACCCATTCTGCCGTTCATAAAATTGAGCGCACAAGCCTTTAGAGGCTCTGACTTCAGTACAAATGTTTCAAAATGAGAATTGCTGATCAAAAACCTGGTGTTTGAGCAGTGTCCCCCTCCCGAAGCAGTGCGATCGCGGCTTCAACTTGAAGATGCAACCACTCCTGTCTATTTTCAAAAGAAGCTATTGATTGTCGATGCATCACCGATCGCGGTTGATATCACCTACACAGTTGGCGAAGTGGTTGAGCCATTTGCCGAAAGCTTGCAAGCAAAAATGACATTTCCCCTGTTAGAGCAACACGGCATCCTGATCGAGCGGATCGAGACGACGTTGGAATGCACCCACGCCAGCCTGGAGTTGAGTCAATATCTAAATGCACCGTTGGGTAGTCCGTTATTGGTGTATCGCTACGTCGCCTATACCTGCAACGATCGCCCGGTCGTGTGCGGTGAGAGCCTTTCGCGGGGCGATCGACTCAGCTATTCGGTCATGTTAACGAAACATTCGGCGAGTTCTACAGACCAAGAGTAGAGCCAGTCAACCAGCATCAGTCAGTGCATGACTAGGGGCATCTACGCCAGCATTGCCAGCAGTTTGCATCTCTTTGCGTAGTTCTAGATAGCGGTGCAGGTACTCGGTAATGATGCCGTGCAGTAAGAGGTTGCGGGCAGCCGCAAAGGGACTTTCTGGCGCAAGCGGGTGCCGATTGGTAATGACGTGGTTCCAGCTATAATCGCCTGTGAGTTGACTGAAATAACAGCCAAAGTTTTCATCAAACTCAAGCGAGAGGACTGCGCGCTCAAACTCTTCACTGGTTAAGCAGAGTGAGTAAAAGACTTTAAACAACTCGATCGCCGACTCTAAATCCAACCCTCTAAACCAGCTCTTTTGCTCAAAATCAATCTCGACTTGTACGGGTTGAATGCTATCAAAGTTAAGGGTCTGCTTGGGCAGTTCTTTTAACCAGTTAGAATTCTTTTTTTGAGCTTCGTGATAGTCAAACACGAAATTATAGAGAATCAAATCATGCTCTAAAAAGGCATTTTTTGCTAAGTCATCAACAGTGTGAGGATACAGTTTTGACTTTTCAATGGTAGGGTCTGGCCCATTATCAATTAGGAAGTTAACGATATTAGACCCCAGACAAATGTGGCGCACAATTAAATAACAGGCTTCAGGTGAAACAAAGGTTTTAAGAAACCAGCTTGCTGCATGATGCATTAGCCAATAATGACTAAACTGAAACGGCAAAAAACGTTTCACTGTCATAATGAGAGCAAGCAAAATGTTCGCGATCACTTTAATTGGAATTAGCAAATAACTCCGAGTCCAGTTTTGTAAGTCGCGCACCATGCAACCTTTTGCAAATTGATCGACTGGAATTGCCTGGTCAAGATATAACGCATCCCAGGCATTTGGGTTTTGGCGATCGCGCTGTTTTGGTAAATAGTCAGGTTGTACGGCAGACTTTACTGAACTGAAAGCCGAGTAGGAAACGTTAACTGGGGTCATACTTGTTCATTGAGACAGTAATGAATCAAAAGGAAACTAAATAACTTGCAAAACTCAAATGCGACTGCGAAGCTTTCTAATAAAGTTTTAGACGTTATTCAATTCCTTCTCAATTTAGTTTTAAGTCATCATTGTGACTCAAAATTCTCTAGCTGTGTCGGAAGTGCCAGTGGCTCATTTAGTCCGTAAGGACTTGATGTCTGCAAGTGAGTTTTAAGTTAGCTTTTGGATCATCTTTTACTGCCTAGTCTTGCTTTTATTGATAAAAACCTTACCTCTCGCACCCGCTCCCAATCGCTTTTAAACTGCGATCGCTGACTCCACCCTAGAAAGTGGCATAAACTCGGCGGAACGGGCGATCGTGTCCTTTTAGTTAATCGGATGTTGCCGATTTTTCCAGGCATCTCGTGTCAGGCGATAAGCCATGTGAGGCAACCCGCGATACTGTTTATGTGCCTCATACATCAGCCCTGCTTTCTCTAAAACATGTTGAGAAGCCTGATTCCGCTCAAGCGTCAGTCCCACGATGCTGTCATACTCCAATCGCTCAAAACCTAGCTGCACACAGGCTTTTGCCATTTCAGTCGCATAGCCTTTGCCCCAGGCATCCGTGATCAGAGCATACATCAGTTCAATCTCGGTTTCGTTCAATAAATAAATCCGAAAGCCGCAGTAGCCAACGAATTGGTTGGTTGCTTGCTCGCGAAACATCCAAACACCAAAACCTAATTTTTCCCAGCGTTTGAGATGGGTCTTAAAGCGAGCTTGAATCTGGTCAAGTGGTAGCGGTTGCCCATCTAACGTTAAAGTCTCAGTGACTCTGGCATCTTGAAAGAGAAGACAATAATCAGCGAAATCAGAGGGGGTGGGGCGATCGCCCTTGAGCCGCTCTGTAACGCAATACTCAGGAAAAACCATCAAGCCTGGCTCCGACATGTATGAGGTCAGCGAGGAAGCACCCCATTTACATAAAGTGGGAAAGGCAACTCGTAAATATAGCTGGCAAAAGAAAATACTGGAATACGCGCAATCCTAAACGCTGATTTGGTCAACCCTCTCACCCAAAATCATGATTGACATCGACCGAGGAGTGATTTAAGGGACTAAGGGGAGTGCGTTGAAATAATATCCCAGTGGTGCGGTAGGGGCGTTAGCGTAGCCCTAGCGAAGCCATGCCGAAGGCTATTGCCAAAGGCTATATGGCCATTCGCCCTTACATATCGTGGGAAATTGCATTTAGTCTAAAGTCCAAATAGACAAATTGGGGATTAAAACACGCGATCGCTCAGCGCTTGAAATAGGGTATTCATATTTTGAGTCAATCAGAATGAACACTAATTTGCCCCCAACGTTGACAACGTTGAGGGCAAAAAAGCATCAGTCTGACTGCAAATTCAAAAGGCTACAGCGTACCAAATCCTTTCTTTTTCTTATCTTTCTTCTTCTTACTGGCTTTAGCGCCGCTATTGTAACCACGCCAACCAGGTTGAGGCATTCCGCCACCGGGCATCCCACCCATACCGGGCATCCCGCCACCCATACCAGGCATTCCCATACCGGGCATCCCCATACCTGGGAAACCACCCTGCCCCATCTGCTGCATCATGCTGCGCATTTTTTGAAACTTGCTGACAAGATCACTCACGTCTCTTTCGTTATGGCCAGAACCCTGAGCGATGCGACGGCGACGGCTGGGAGAACTCGACAGCAACTCAGGATTTTTGCGCTCCTCGATCGTCATCGATTTGATCATCGCCTCAACCCGTTTCAGCTCAGTTTCGCCTTTTTCGAGCTGATCCTGACTGATCTTGTTCATACCGGGGATCAACTTCATGATGCCACCCAGCGAACCCATATTTTTCAGCAGGCGCATCTGCTTGAGGAAGTCGTTGAAGTCAAATTTTGCCGAGAGGATCTTCTCCTGCATTTTTTCGGCTTCAGCGATGTCTACTTCTTCGCGCGCTTTTTCAACCAGGGTGAGTACATCGCCCATCCCTAAGATGCGAGAAGCCATGCGATCGGGATAGAAAGGCTGTAAGGCTTCTACCTTTTCGCCGACCCCGATAAACTTGATCGGTTTGCCAGAAATTTGACGGACGGAAAGCGCTGCACCACCACGCGTGTCCCCATCCATCTTGGTGAGAATCGCCCCGGTAATGCCAATCTGCTCATGGAAGGTGCGGGTCAGGTTTGCGGCTTCTTGCCCTGTCATCGCGTCAACTACCAACAGCACTTCGTGGGGCTGCACGGTATCTTTGATGCGAGCTAACTCAGCCATCATGTCTTGGTCAATCTGCAATCGACCTGCCGTATCGATGATGACGGTGTTAATGCCTTCAGCTTTGGCTTTTTCAACACCCTGACGGGCAATTTCAACCGGGTCTGCATCTTTGCCCAACTCAAAGACGGGCACGTTGATCTGCTTACCAAGGGTAATCAACTGGTCGATCGCCGCAGGTCGGTAAACGTCCGTTGCAACAAGCATCACGTTTCGGTTTTCTTTGCGCAGATGAAGCGCTAACTTGGCGGTGGCAGTAGTTTTACCCGTCCCCTGCAAACCCGCCATCAGAATGACTGTAGGGGCTGTCTCGGCTTCGGCCAGGGGTTCGTTGTCACCGCCCATCAGCTCCACCAGGGCATTGTGAACCACTTCGACAAATTGCTGGTCGGGGCGCACCCCGGCAACCACTTCAACCCCTAGAGCTTTTTGCTCGACATCTGCAACAAACTCTTTGACAACTTGCAGGTTGACGTCAGCTTCAAGTAAAGCCCGACGCACTTCACGCACCGCTTCCTTAACGTTGCTTTCAGTAATTTTGTCCTGGCCACGGAGCTTTTTCCAGGCAGATTCGAGGCGATCAGAAAGGGCGTCAAACATAGCAAGTGGTTAGGAAGGAGTGATGATGTTCTAATTTTGCAAAATAAGTGAGCAGCCCGAATGAGTCAGGTCGCTATTTACCAGATTAGCGTCTATAGCTATTTTTTGAAGCGGAGATTAGCAATGGTCAGCAATTCTCAGTATGAGAATAATTCTCACAAAAATATTCATTTTGAACAGCTATCAATGGCTGGAATACCCATTCTGCCGTTCATAAAATTGAGCGCACAAGCCTTTAGAGGCTCTGACTTCAGTACAAATGTTTCAA
>DVDV01000214.1 GCA_015296075.1 Leptolyngbyaceae cyanobacterium M33_DOE_097
TATGAGAATAATTCTCACAAAAATATTCATTTTGAACACCTATCAATGGCTGGAATACCCATTCTGCCGTTCATAAAATTGAGCGCACAAGCCTTTAGAGGCTCTGACTTCAGTACAAATGTTTCAAAATGAGAATTGCTGACAGAATGCAGAGAATGCTGCCAAAAACACAGCGGACAACGCAAACGACGTTGTAACTGGTTTCCAGAGAGCAGCAGGGCGGGCAACAGACGTAGTTAAAGATCGATTTGAAGATGCGACAGATGCAGTAAAAGATAATGCAGCTCGCAGTCTCAACTATTAGTAGTTGCGATCGTTTCTTTAAGCTTTGGGGAATGGGCTTTCGAGTCTTTTCCCCTTTTTTTTGACAAAAATTCTTCGTACCGCAAACCTCCCAAATTATGAGAAGACTTTTTCTGCTATCTAGAGAAACATTGACACCAATTCATGATCAAAAAGAAACACTTTAAAGCTATCTCTTAAGGAGGATGTTAAAGCTTCACCACGTGAGAAGATAAAAAAATAAGGGTAGTTTTATTGAGAGTGAATTTAGTGGTTAAGCCCTCTAGCAGCAGCTATCTTTTATCTATCTCTCAGTATCTACACCATTTAATTTTGACTATTTATTCAATCAATTTTCAATCAATCTAGAATCAGTATAACTACTTCTACCAATCTGTCTTAAAGTGAGGCAGTTTAAGCCCCACCCAACAAGATTTGGGTAGTTTTTCTAGTCTCACTCGCTTAAGTCAACTTTGCTTCTGTACATGCATTCAAATGGCCGCTAATCGCTTGAAAAACCTTTCTGCTTGGAGAGATGAGCTTGACGATTTAATTCGAGGAGCTTCAGGAGGGTTTCTTTTTGGAATTCCTCTGCTATACACAATGGAAGTGTGGTGGATTGGGTCTTCTGTGCAGCCTCCCCGCATCCTAATGGCGATGTTGCTTACCTTTGCTATTATTTTTCTGCTAAATCGCACCGAGGGATTTCGCAAGGTAAGTGACACTAATGCACTTAATGCTGCAATGGATAGCATTGAAGCGATCGCGATCGGTATTACCTGCACAGGGCTAATCCTGTTCCTATTGCGAGAGATCGACGGAAGGACGCCTTTAGCTGAAATGTTGGGTAAGTTGGTTTATGAAAGCATTCCATTTGCATTAGGTGTTGCACTAGCCAACCAATTCCTGGGTGATGATAGACAGTCAGGAAGGCAGCCTAAGAAACAAAATCATCATCATCGATCAAGTAATTCAAAACAGTTCAATGCAACATTGGCAGATATCGGCGGCACGTTAATTGGCGCTACTGTTATAGGGTTCAACATAGCCCCAACCGATGAAGTTTCTATGCTAGCTACTGCAGTTTCAGGTCCCTGGCTTCTAGCAGTGATGATCGTATCTCTCATCATCTCTTATGCCATTGTTTTCCAAGCAGAATTTTCAAATCAAGATAAGCGAGAACAACAACAAGGAATTTTTCAGCGCCCCCTCAGTGAGACATTTGCGTCTTACATTATTTCTCTTTTAGCTGCTGCAATGATGCTTCTCCTATTTGACAGGTTAAGCTGGTCTGACCCCTGGCAGCAGTGGCTAAGTTACATCATTCTTTTAGGATTGCCCGCAACAATCGGCGGTGCCGCAGGTCGATTAGCCGTATGACAAAAGACTCACCTGATCAGAAAGTAGAAAGACCCCCTCGCAGCTCTGCTGAATGGGTTTCATTTATCCTTGCGTCATTGATTTGTGCAACCATTGCAGGGCTAGTAGTCTATAGCTGGATAATCGAGCGAGATCGCCCACCTATCTTAAAGGTCGAAGCGGTTGGCAACGTCCGCGCAGAAAACGGACAGTTTTACATTCCTTTTGAAGTCACAAATGTAGAAGGCCAAACGGTTGAATCCGTTCAGGTCATTGCTGAACTTGAAATTGGCAACGAAATTAAAGAGACAGGAGACTTAGAAATTGACTTTCTGACGCAAGGTGAGAAAGAAGAAGGAGCATTTGTCTTCAAGCATAACCCCAGAGATGGGAAGCTTCGTTTCCGCATTGCTAGCTACCGATTGCCTTAAGTATCGCCAATAGCAGCAATGAATTGTAGCTACCAACAAAGCGGACAGAGCATTAGAAGAAATAGACAGGTTCGGGGTAGCCGGAGCCGGGGAACTAGCTTATGTATCGCGAATCCAACCGTTGAGTATAGGTTCTAGCAGGACTAAAAAAGCTAGGACGAAGTGCAGGGATAGAAAATCCCCAACGCCCCCTGGTCATCGTTAATTTCGCCTACCCACTTATAATAGTTGATTAAAGTTTGAATACTACCAAAAGAGTTAGAGGATCCGCAAACTGATAAAGTCTCAGTTGTAGAACCTTCTGTGGTAGGGGTTTGGCATTGCCAAACCCCTACAATGGGATAATATTTACCAGCCAATCCCTAGCCTATATGCGTTGGCATATTTGACTTGAGGTAGAAGTAAAATCTACAAAAATAAGTCAAGTTAGTAGAGAGTTAACGTGATAAAGCTATAGGTGAAAAATGTTTCTCAAAAGTAAAAAAGCTAATGCACTTGTAGAGATTCTAGATTCCAAAGAACTCATTGATCCAATGAAAAATGCTATTCATGGCAGAATTCAGAGTGGTCAAGAGGAACAAGATCCAGAACCCATTGCAAAGTCTGACCTGATGTTTCCTTCAGGTGAAGACTTGCCGCGTTGCTGGATTGATGCAGATTATCAATTATCTGAAACGAACTAGATTGATTTAGGGTTAAACAAAAAGGCAGAAGTGCTGATAATGCACTTCTGCTAGATTATCTTTTAAGCATCAGGCTAGTATCCTTATAGCCTTCGACATAGGTACGCTAGCGCCCATCCCAAAAAAGTATCGAAGTTATTTAATTTGCGTTCTTAAGCTATAAAACCTCGCGACGGCTGTTATAACCAATAACGGCTACTTTGTGGCGATATATCAGTTCTGCTCCATACCAACCCGTCACTCCAAGTAATAAAGCAACGATTAGTGAAATGATTATACCCAGCGGTAGTACAGTATCAACGGGGTTGCCAATTCGACGAACCCAGTTTGCAAGAGTCAGCAGTAGAGCCGCTACGTTACCACTCATATGAACCCAACCAGCCGACCGTTTGCGCACCCGATCAATTTTCAAGAAATCTGACATACCAGTTAACGCTGCTACAATACCACTGATAAAACCAGCTCCAAGCAGCCATAACGATGCTCTCGCCCAAAAAGGATCATTAGTTAACCAGTAACCTAAATCAGTCCCAAAAGCACCAACTAAGAATGCAATCGGAAAGGTTACGATCAACGGGTGCAGCGGATGACCTGCGATCGCAACAGTGCTGACAATACCGCTGTCATGATACTCACTTTCATTACTTTCAATAAAGGGGGGAATATTAGGTGTTTGCGTCATCTCTTTCTCCTAGAATCTAATATCTTTGATTCAGACAGCAGTACAACTCAAGTCTTTTTGCCAGACCTGAGAAAGTGATAAAAATGATCCCTATCATGTTCAAAATACAGTACCCAAAATATTTACCACTCTTCCTTAGGATGGAGTTAAGGATATATCCATCGCTGAAAGCAGCTGGATTGTCATCAAGCCAAAAAGAATTCCTGAAGTCAGCAGTGACTTAAACTTTTTCAGACTTTTCAAAAATCTGTTCTTTAAAGAGCCAGTTACTTAAATCAGGAATCTTCTATTTGTTTATCTTGCTTTTCCTGTAATCTGCAATTGCTCAAACTGTTCTTAAGGAAGCTGACGAATTTGAGTATCTGCTTCGAGTTCTAACACCCCTTCCTTAACTTCTAATTGTTTCAATTGAAGCGACATACCGGGCAACTCAAAATTGCGGAGATCCAGCAATTCCACCAAATTTTCAAACAAAGCCGCGGCAAATTCAACCGTCAGACCATGCCCTTCAGCTGACAAGATCTCCAGACGAATTCGGTTTCCATTGGCATCCAAATAAGGGATAGCAAGCACTGAAAAGCTTAACTCCTCCTCTTTGCCAGGAAAATGGATTTCAGTTGCTAAAGAGAGCTTTCCTTCCCCTAACAAGCGAACTTCGGCTTTCCTCACATTCAGCTTCGTAGGTTGGCCTTCAACAGAAACTTCCAAATCCTGTAGCTTATTCAGTAAATAGCTTGAACTCAAGGCTCGATTCAGATCCTTTTCTGTTAGAACCGCATGACTGGATGCATTTGTAGGTTTAGTTAGCTCAACATTGCCAAACACCACACTGAGGGGGTCAACGCCAATGCTATCTGCATTAACTTCCAACTCTTCCATGCGAAGGTCTTGCTTCATAACCAGACCTTTTCCATGAATCGCAATTGAATCAACTTCACCCTGCACAAGTTTCACAGGATTGGTTCGCACATCCACATCTAATTCTTCCGCTTCATCTAACTGGCTTTTAATGCTAATCTCAGCAACCTTGCTAATTGCCTGTTCACCCATATCAGGCTCATTCATGGTCATTGAATTACGCTCCTATTTGGTCATAGAAACCACGTTAGGAGATCAAAACATAAAGTGTATCTTTACATTAGTAGAGATGTAGCAACAGCAAAAGAAGCATTTTGTCTCACCTTGGGTATATCAAAATCACAAATTAGACAGTTAAAGAAATCAGTGAATCAAACTAAAAAATCGAGAATTTTTCTTTCAGTCCTTCTAAGAAACTCTCAGTGGAAGAATCAAAACTTGAGTATCATTTAAAGGCAATTTATTGAGCGTTTATTCAGGCTACCGTAGTAGTCCAAATAGCTTGTAAGATATAGTGCTATAAGGCTTTTCAAATCTTCTTGATCATTGATCAATCAATATAGCGTTATTGGTTGGTTTGACACGTTCAGGTGCATATCTTCTGACGTAGACCTTAATAAATTCAGCCCCTAGCAACAAAATTTGTGCTGAGTAATAAACCCAAATTAAGATAATGCCGAGAGAAGCAGCTGCGCTATAGGTTGATGCTACGCTACTGCTACCTAAGTAGTAGCTAATAAAAAACTTTCCAATGTTGAATAACAAAGCAGTTATAACGGAACCTGTCCAAAGATAGCGCCAGGGAATTTTGACATCTGGAAGCACTTTATAAATCAACGCAAACAAAAATGTTATGACAACTAGCGAAATTGCAAAGTTGATGATTTGGCCCACGATCGCAAAGCC
This sequence comes from Leptolyngbyaceae cyanobacterium M33_DOE_097, assembly GCA_015296075.1. Classification (GTDB taxonomy): domain Bacteria; phylum Cyanobacteriota; class Cyanobacteriia; order Leptolyngbyales; family Leptolyngbyaceae; genus DSRU01. Next base: position 5,202 of record DVDV01000214.1, read on the forward strand.
TTGAAATGCATCATCAACAAAATGACTAACACCCGCGATCGCAGCGCTGAGAACCAGCGAAACCAATAGCAAAAAACCAATGACAATCACCATCGCGAAAGATAGAAAACGATCCTGCACAAATGCTTTAATGCCTAAATTAGGTTTTGGTTTTACATGCCAGATCGTATTCAGCGCTTCTTGCAGTTGCCCAAACACCCCCGATGCGCCTAACAGCAGAGTAACAATACCAATTATCGTTGCGACAAAACCGCCTGAACCTGGCCGCTGGGTATTCTGCAGCATAGTCTGAATTGCCTCAGCACCCTGCTTACCGACCAGTCCTTGAATTTGACCAACGATCTCACCCCGAGCCGCCTCTTCACCAAACACCGCACCCGCGATCGCAATGGCAATAATTAGCAACGGAGCCAACGAAAAAGCCGTGTAATAAGCTAAAGCTGCCGCCCACAAAGAAACTTTATCAGCTTGCCAATCAGCAACTGTCTCCTTAACCAGTATCCAAGCCGTCTTTATTTTCATTTCTACTTAGTAAAAAATACATCAACAATTGGTTTATTCGCCTGAGAGTTGGGCATTACCTGGTCGTTCACTCATTCAGCTTCCGACAAAGTCCTAGCCGATCTTTCAGACAGTAATCATCCTTTTTCCAACCAAGCAAAAGACTCTTCTGTGGGAAGAGGTTAAGGGGTAAACCTGGTTGACACAATAAGAATGTCGAATTTATTTTTGCGAAACTTATGCTTTTAACGATAGCTGCGAGCGAAACCTCACCAGAACTACCTCCAGATATATATCCTGAACCAAATCCTTCACCAGAACCGATTCCGCCACCCCCCGATCCAACCCCAACCCCTTCGCCTTCACCTAACCCACTACCCAACCCTGAGCCGCTTCCAAGCCCACTACCCAACCCTGATCCTACCTCGCCAGACCCTAATCCACTTCCACCAGAAATTGATCCGGGAGTTCCATCGCGGTTGTAAAGCGTTACCAATATTGCAGGCTGTGCTTTAACTTACATTTCAGAAACTTTAGCCTGCCTGCTTACTCCCTTCTTTGAGTTTTGTTTTTCATACCACCGCATCAATGGTGTTGAACTAATGCCGTGGGTAACGATTGAAATAATAATAGTGATGAAAGTAATCCACGCAATCCGCTCTCCTTCATAATCCTTCAGCCCTTCTCCAAGTGCGTAGTACAAATAATATAAAGAACCTACACCTCGAATACCAAACCAACCAAAAAGATAACGTTTTATCGGATCTATCTGCATACCAACTGTACTAACCCAAGCTCCTAAAGGACGAATTATAAATAGTAAAAAGCCCGCAATCACAAGAGCCTGAGGTAAGAATCTGGCAAATGGTTCAAGTCTTAAAAGAGATCCCAACAAAAGAATAGTACCGATCTCCATTAACCGCTCAATCATCTCTGCAAATTCTAGTTGAGCAGAAGACCGATCTGGGTCTCGGTAGCTTTGTTGAGTGACAATACCAGCAATGAAAACAGCTAAAAACCCGTAGCCATTAAAAATTTCTGCTAATGCGTAGGTGATAAAGATAATACTGAGCACAATAAAATTGCTCAGCATATCGTCGATCGCCGTGATACGACGAAATCGTTGCTCAACCCACACTACAGCTTTAGCAACCACAATCCCTGCGATTAAACCAAGCGCGATTGCCCAAACAATATCTGTCAGGATCCAATCCCTAATCCATGTTTGCCAATTGGGTTCTTTGAGCCAGTACAAGCCAAAATAAACAAATGGAAATGCCAAGGCATCATTTAATCCACCTTCTGAAGTTAATCCAAACCGCAGCTCGTCTTGATCGTCAGGATGGGTTATTTGCACCTCAGAGGCCAGCACGGGGTCAGTCGGCGCTAGAATAGCGCCAAGCAAAATGGCAGATCCCCAGTTCATCGCTAAAAACCAGTGTGAAATCGCCGCGATCGCAAAAATAGAGAGTGGCATTAAGATGCCAATTAAGCGGATGGTGGATCGCCAAGCCCGTATCTTTAAGCGACGATTCATCTTTAACCCACAACTAAACAACGATACGATTACAACAAACTCCGTAAATCGTTCTAAAAGCTGTGCGTCTGGCCGCAGTTGAATCAACCCTACCCCATAGGGGCTTAAAATAATTCCAAATACTAAATATATCAATGCATAAGAAAGAGGTAGGTAAGGAATCCAGCCTGAACTCAAAGTAACAGCCAGTAACAGTAGGCCAATTACAAGTAGTTGAAGGATATAAACATCCATAGTATTTTATTAAGGACAAGTAGATAGCGAAGGTTTTTCACAATACGCTGGAAAAGCATAAAGCGGTCAATGTAGATTTACCAGTAGTAGCTTTTTAGACTATAAACAAGAAATTCCTAATACCAATTCTGTGAGAGGTTGCATATTACTGCCGATCCTCATAGCTCCTTCAACAGGGAATTAAGGGGGATCAGCAATGATACACAACTTTATCCAGAATCGATGTTAAACAGATTAACGTTTCTAATCAGACAACAAATCTCTTCGTCAAAAATAGCTCCCCATTACGAGGAGCTAAAAACTTCGGGTTAACGACCTCTTCACTTAAGCAATAGTTCTTGAATGCCAGCTAAAGAGGTAGCTTAATCCATTTAATCTACTTCATAGAAGCAGCCATCTTATCTTGTAGCTTGCTCTTAGCAGCCTTGAATTCAGTTGCTAAACGCTCTTTCTGTTCATCAGAGCAATTGTTATTGATCGCAGTGAACATCGTGCTTTCTTCTTGGCGCACGTGATCCATCACAGCATCCTTCAGGCGATTCACTTGCGCTTTGAATTCAGAAGAAGCAGGATTCATCGAGCGAATAGATTGAAGCATAGACTTCATTTCGCCTTGCTCATCATACAGCTCTTGTGTATTGGCTTCACCATAGAAGGAGCGCACAGCTGGGTAAACAACTTGCTCTTCTGCTTCTGCGTGAACCGTTAAATCTTTATACAACTGACCAAAGTACTCTTGAATCTTTTTTGGATCATCTGAGTTATCAATTTGGGCAAATAGCATATTTGCCTTGTTGTGATCCATACGGATGACATCTTGAATATTCATTTCGTCATCGGTGCGGGTTACAACACTACCAGCTACACCAGAGAATGCTGCGATCGCATCTTGAACCCGTGCCCAAATGCCTTGCTTCGCATCCTTACCTGTCAACGCACGCACGCCTAGGATTTCTAAAACCCCTTTCAGTTGTTCCTGATGCGCACGGTTTTCAAAATTTACAGTGTTTAAAGGAGTAATCGCTGCTTCGATATCGGCTCCAACAACTTGGGCTGCCTTATGGATCAAAAGCCCTGTCATTGCTTGCTTATGCTTTAGCAATTCGTGTTGAGCAACCTTTTCGTACAAAGACAACTCAGAAGATTCGCCTAACTTGCGAGCCTCTTGAATCATCTTTTGGGCGGTTGTATTCGGTTCTGACTTCACGCCATACTGAACAATGACCGTTTCCAAAACCCCCATGTTTTTGCGGTCATCCTGTAACATGTCTTGAAAACGTTCACGGATTTCGCTATCATTGGTCGCGCTTAAAAATCTTTCTTCATTAGAAATTAGCAGCTCTTGTACTAATTTCATATCTGCTAATTTAGATGCGATCGCCATCCGCTTGGTGTCATCTAAAGACATCACCATAGTGGTTCTCCTTGGAAACTCTTCATGGACACTACTAAGTTGACACTTGGCTACTAATAATTCATCTCCCATATGACTGAGTGAATTTTCACCTAAGAGAGGAGACGATTATCAGCATTGAAATCGTAGTTTGCAACAAAATGTTTAGCTCAAAAATACTCACTTCTTTCTAGAGAAAATAATATTCTTCCTCTCAGAAAACTAAACTTCTACTTTGGGTAGACGCTCTCAAATCTAAACGCTGTCTAAATTAGTAGTGCTAAAACTGACTTTCTGGAGCCTAGCAAATGCAGAGCTACGACGTTATTATTATTGGGGCGGGTCATAATGGCTTGGTTTGTGCAGCCTATTTATTAAAGGCAGGTTTTAGCGTCTTACTTTTAGAAAAGCGTTCAATTCCAGGTGGTGCTGCAACTACAGAAGAACTCATGCCAGACGAAGCACCAGGGTTTCAATTTAATCGATGTGCGATCGACCACGAGTTCATTCATCTAGGGCCTGTCGTTGAAGAATTGGAACTAGAAAAGTATGGTTTAGAGTATATTTATTGCGACCCTGTTGTATTTTGCCCTCATCCTGATGGTCGCTATTTCTTAGGCCATCGCTCGGTTGAAAAAACCTGTGCTGGAATTGCTCAATTTAGCTCTCGCGATGCAGAAAAATATGCCGATTTCATTGACTTCTGGCAACGCCTCTTAAAGAGCATTATTCCTGTTTTTAATGCTCCGCCAAAGTCGGTTATAGACATTCTCGGTAACTACGATATTAAAAAGCTAAAAGATCTATTTTCAATCTTGGGTGCGCCCAACAAAACCCTGGATTTGATTCGCACGTTACTAACCAGTGCAGAAGATAGCCTCAATGAGTATTTTGACTCTGAATTCTTAAAAGCACCCTTAGCCCGGTTAGCCGCAGAAATGGGCGCGCCACCCAGTCAGAAGAATCTGTCAATTGGGGCCATCATGATGGCGATGCGGCATGATCCAGGCATGGCACGGCCTAAAGGAGGGACTGGCGCATTAGTAAAAGCTTTAGTTAACCTGGTCCAAAGCTTAGGCGGGCAAATTTTAACCGATCAGTCTGTCGAGAAAATTTTGGTAGATGATGGTCGAGCTGTCGGCGTACGCGTCAAAGGTGGAACCGAGTATCGGGCAAGTCATGGAGTTATTTCTAACATCGATGCTAAGCGAGTCTTTTTACACCTGATCGATGAGCCGGATGTCAAGGATGCAGACCCTTGCCTAAAAGAGCGGCTAGAACGGCGAATTGTCAATAACAACGAGACGATTTTAAAGATTGATTGTGCGCTGTCGGAGCCACTTCGCTTTGAACACCACAATCACCAAGATCAGTATTTGATTGGCTCAGTTCTCATTGCCGACTCTGTTCGGCAGGTTGAAATTGCCCATAGTGAACCAACTGTTGGCAAGATACCCGATGCTGACCCATCCATGTATGTCGTGATGCCGACCATGCTCGACCCATCAATGGCTCCTGAAGGCAAACATACACTGTGGATTGAGTTTTTTGCCCCCTATCAAATCGCCGGGGCTGAGGGCACAGGTCTAAACGGTACAGGCTGGACTGACGAACTTAAAAACAAAGTTGCCGATCGCGTACTTGATAAGTTGGCTGACTACGCCCCCAATTTGAAGCAGGCTATGATTGCCCGTCAAGTTGAAAGTCCGGCTGAGTTAGGTGAGCGTCTAGGCGCATTTAAGGGCAACTATTATCATATTGACATGACCCTCGAACAGATGATTTTCTTCCGACCGTTACCAGAACTAGCGAACTATAAAACTCCCATTAAAGGGCTATTTCTAACTGGTGCAGGCACCCATCCAGGCGGTTCCATTTCAGGGATGCCAGGTCGTAACTGTGCGCGGGTTTTCATCCATGAGCAGCGCCCCATCACACAAATGCTGAAAGATGCAGGCGAGTCTCTCAAATCAACGGCTAGTTCAGTTTTTGGCGTTTCGTAATCACTTGAAGCAATGGTAGATAAAGTTTTAGTTCTAGGAGGACGTGGACATATTGGTAGCGGTGTGACACAAGACTTGATTGCTCATACCGAAGCTGATATTACGATCACCGGGCGAGTTCCTAATGCAGCCAGCGCCCAGGTCAATTCCTCAAATTCGCGCATTCATTTCTTATCTCTGTATTTGAATGACGAAACCAGTTTAAGAAAAGCGATCGCCGAACACAATTTGGTCATTCACTGCGCGGGACCTTTTCGGATTCGGGATGCCAGCGTTCTCAAGCTCTGCATTGAGCAGGGTGTGAATTACTTAGATGTGAGCGACGATCGCGCCTTCACCAAAAATGCTTTAGCTCAATCAGAGGCTGCCCAGTCAGTAGGCATTACCGCCATTATTAATACTGGGGTTTTTCCAGGTATTTCTAACAGCATGGTGCGTCAGGGTGCCGAACAAATGGACTCGGTTGAGAGAATTCATTTGAGCTACGTTGTGGCAGGTTCAGGCGGCGCTGGTGTAACCGTGATGCGCACAACCTTCCTTAACCTGCAGCATCCGTTTGAAGCGTGGATTGATGGTCAGTGGAAACAGGTAAAACCTTACACAGAACGAGAAACCGTTGAGTTTCCAGCTCCGTTTGGGTCAAGAGGTGTCTACTGGTTTGACATGCCAGAGTGCTACACTTTAGCTGATACGTTTTCTGCAAAAACTGTTATTACTAAGTTTGGCTCCACACCCGACTTTTACAACCATCTCACCTGGCTAACGGCTCACGCTTTTCCATCAGCCCTGATGCAGCAACGTGACTTTGTCGAAGTCCTATCAAAAGTCAGCTATGGCATGACTTCTGTTACTGATCGCTTTACAGGGACTGGAGTTGCAATGCGGGCAACTATTGAGGGTTTCAAAGATAGTGTCCCTAGCAAATATTCTTCGTCCTTTGCCCACGACAACGCAGCGATCGCTACTGGAATCGGTACAGGTAGCATTGCTCAACTGCTCTTAAATGGTCAAATCAGTAAACCGGGTGTATGGGCTGTTGAGCAAGCCTTGCCAACTGACCTGTTCGAACAAGTTATGAAAAGTCGAAATATTCTAATTCACCAGCATTAGTCTCTCGATCCTCGCATCGTCTCGATCAACGATCGCTGCAATTGAATGCCCTTTCGCAGCCCAGGGATGAGTAAAACCATCAAATCCTCAAAATCGGGATGATGGAAAAACTCGCTCCTGGGATTTTTGTGTGGCAACCGTTTCAATCTGCCGATGAATACAATCGCTCATAGTAGCGTTTCAAGACCTCAAAGGATAAAAATGGATTGGCTTCAACGCGATCGATGGACATCTTGTCGCTATCGCCGGGTGACTTAGGAGATTGAGCATGGAGGCGTGAGAGCATGAGAGTGTGGGAGAGTGGCGCCTTTCGGTCTGAGCGCTCAAACGAGAGGGGTTCCACCGTTCGGTTGAGTCTGGGTCAAAGCCACTGCACCCCGTCCTAATACCAATTCTCTAAATCCCATTGACAGATCCTCGCAGGGGCAGTTCGCGTTCGCGTAGCGGCTCCATCGGAGACAACGCCCTTACAGATAATCATCTGTAGCCCAGTTTTGAAGAATTAGTATAACTGAGTTGACTATAGCGATAAGCAATAAAAAAGAGGGCTTAAGCCCTCTGAGCATGAGTAAACCAAAATCCGATCACCAAATGCAGTTCTCGCAAGACCAGCGATAGCAGCAACACTTTTTTCCCATTACAAAGATGTCATCACCTTAATCAACTCGTTAGAAAGATCAGCTTTAGCTCGATTTCGCCGACCAAACATGACTCCTGCCAAAAAGTAAATATTTTGCGAATAAAAAGCTTTGCCAGCCTTCCGTAGTTCCGCAATCCGGTTTCTTACCTTTGGTTCTGAGCTGTAATAACCAAACTGGAGAGGAGAAACCATGAAGTCATTCACTTGATAGCCTTCAGCCTGCGCATACTCAATTGTCTCCACCGGGTTAGAGTAAGCAGAAATCATCAATAGGGCATTATCACAACCAACCGATAGAAGTCGTTTCGTAATTGCTGCGCCATCACTGCCCCCGTGTAAGGAGGGCATATAAATATCACTGTCTAAGGCAGGTAGATAAGGTGGATTTGCAATCAGACAGGTTGCATGAGATGGAAAGTTTTTAAAGAAGCAAGTATTGTGGATTGCATACTTGTTACTCAACCTGAACATTTGAATATGATATTGAGCAACGGTGCATGCTTTTGAACTTAGCTCAAAACCTTTAATAGAACCTTGATAGGGCGTTTTGAGCAAACAACTAATGACCGGGCTACCATCACCAGAACCAAACTCAACAATCGATTCTGACTCCGCTTTCTGGTTGAGCAGCATTTTCTCTAAGCACTGTGAGTAAAACTGCGACTCTTCTGGACAAACAAACACCTGTTTCGGAGAGTAAACATCAACCCGATCTTCTGACAATACCGTCTCTTTCAAAGTACAACCTCGCTTTTAGATAGATATAACGCGCAACAACGACCCTAACCTTTCATGTGTTGCTCAACTGCCTGAATGACACGAATTGCGGCGCGACCCGCCCGATCGCCCATTTGCTTTTCCTGGTCGTAGCCTAAAACAAGCTCCCAGGCATCTGCAGGATAGCGATCAACAAGGGGAAAAGCCACCTCATTTAACATCCACTGACCATGTCTTTCATCTTCTTTGATGTGTAGACGCCAATACCCCATTGCTGTCTCAGAGATACCTAATCGTTCGGCGGCTAGAACATAATCGGTATAGATTGTGGGGCCTGCAATTTCAAAGTAAGTTAGCCCACCGTTGTATCGAAGAAAATGACGCTTTCGCTCTGTCAGCAGAAAGTTATGATTAATTGTGGCTAACACTTCCCAGGGAGCGAGGTCAAAATAGCCTTCAGGCGTGGTGTCCAGATCTAACTCAGCCATCATCTGAGCAAAAAACGTAGAATGTTTACGAGACAAGCGCCCGCTGCCATATTCTTCAAGGAATACGCGGGTCAGAGTTGCCTGGACTTCGTTGCTCGCTCCACCCAAAATGCGAGAAAGGCGACTGGCTTCAACTAACCCATCTAAAGAAGCGATCGCCAGTAAACACCGATACCCCTCAAAAGACATTTCCTCCCTCAGAAAACGCTTTGGCTCCGAGATTGGTGGGTTCAAATCAGCTTCAGCGCGTTGGCTGAGTGCTTGTTTAACATCAACTTGCTTCAGCGCTTCCAGATCAAGTTGTGACAACTCCCAATCTTGCCAAGCTGACTCAATTCGGTTACGCGCCCATTGCAAATAAACAGAGCGCTCGTTGCAATAGTCCTGTAAGTCATCGTACCAAAACAGCTTCAGGCGATTGATGCGATAGAGAATGCGTTGCAAAAAGAGATGAGCCGCCTCGCTCGCTTTTGCATCACTACTTGCTCCGTAAGCTGCCTCTAGAGCTATAGAAAGTGCGTTTTCAAAATCACTAGCGATCGCCGAATTGCTAGTAATGTGACGATCAAGATCTTCAACTGCTAGAAGTTGAATAAATTGTTGCTCTGCATCTCTGTATGGAGCCACCTGTGCAGTCGTTAGAAAAGCGTGATTAAGTCCTTGAAAATCAGAAGTAAAATTAGTCATCATGCAGTCATGCCTAGTCTTTGTCTTGATCTAACGAAAACGATTCAGCGCGTTTAATAATAAAGATCACCATTAGCAGTTAAACTCATAGCCACAATACCTATACTCGCTCTACCACGTAAAAACGATAGGTCTGTTAGCATCGATTAAAGTCTATACTGCTACAGTGTGCTTGAATGGCAGCAATAAGTATCAACCGAAAACTTAGAAGCAATTGAAGAGATTCATGATCAATCAAAAGCTCTCAGCAATTAGATATTAAGCAAAATTACATGACCTCTCCTTCTATCAATAGGAAGACACGGTAGATGATTCCTTAAGATAGTTTCCAGTGGCGCTCTTGCCTATGAATTGAGCGATTCAAAAAGGCATGTTTTTCATCGCTCACAAGATAGATCTGCGAATTTGTTATTTGAAGCAAAAGAGCAATCTGAATTCACAACAATCCTACAAATCAGGTATCTTATTCAGAAATTATCTATCCTGTGATATATTGACTATTTGCACAGGCTGCTATGGGAGTTTTAACTTTACTCATGCTAACTAGCGCGCAATGGATGTTTCTCAAAACAGTTGGGTTATCTGAGATCTTGCAGCATTCTCAATAAGCCGATTCTAAGCGAGGTTTGAGGTCAATATCGAACCCAAAATGAGCCGCAATATCAGCGTGAGATTGGATGCGTTTGAGTAACTGAAACCAGATAATCGAAGGGAACAA
>DVDV01000290.1 GCA_015296075.1 Leptolyngbyaceae cyanobacterium M33_DOE_097
GGGAGTGGGGGTGTGGGGGAGTGGGGGAGTGGGGGTGTGGGGAGTGGGGGGGATAGATTTGGGGCGATCGCAATTGTTCTGCGGTTTAATTGACCATTCCTCGTTATGATTGAAGCGTGGGAATGTAACGAAGTATTGCGCCATGAAGCTGACCCGGATTGACCTAAATAGCTGGATTTTTCATCTCGCCGATAAGACGATTTTGGTTGATCCGTGGTTAGTGGATCCGTTGGTGATTGGGGCACCGTGGCTGTTTACGGCTTACCACAACGTTCCACCCATTTATTCGCCTGAGAGTTTACCTACGATCGACCTGATCCTGATTTCCCAGGGGATTGATGACCATTGCCATCAGCCGACTCTAGAGCGGTTGGATCGATCGATTCCAGTGATTGCCTCGCCGACGGCTGCAAAGATGGTGCAAAAGCTGGGTTATAGGACGGTGACAACGCTTAAGCATTGGGAAACGAAGGAATTGGGTTCGCTTTCAATCATGGCGGTGCGGGGGGCTGAGCTACAGCCGGGGCAGGTTGAGAATGGTTACTATCTGCGGGATGGGCTGACCAATGAAACGATCTACTATGAGCCGCATCAGGCACCGACACCTCAGTTAGCCGAAAAATTGGGCAACGTAACGGTTGCGATCGCTCCGATTGTCGGGCAAATTTTTCCGCTGTTGGGGCAGGTGATTATGGGGCCTGAGCAGGCGTTGCAACTGGTAAAGCAACTGGAGCCGGATTATTTTGTGCCGACGACGGTGGGAGATGTGCGGGCAACGGGGATTTTGCCAGCGTTGATCAAGTCCGTTGGGAGTGTGGCTGAGTTTCGCGATCGCCTGCTTGCTTCGGGAGCTAAAACCCAGTTGCTGGTGCCTGAGCCTGGAGAGACGCTAGAACCCATCTAGCAACAGCGCTCAGAGATGTTTAGAAGTTCGTCAATGCACCCCAGTTCCTGTAAAGGGTGTGTGAGAATTGATCTGATGGTAAAAACGAATTTATTAAACCAACGATAAATCGGCACTTTTATACAGGCAAAACATTCTAGTCTCTGGCATTTTGGTAATGACACGTCTTCCAGAGTGAAGGACTGATTGGGGGCTACGTTGGATAGTTTTTGGGAACTTATTGGCAAGGTTTTTACGCTTGCGCCGATCGCCTTTCGTTGGGCACGCATGCAACCATTGGGAGAACCTGCGGTGCTGGCGATTGTGTTGGGGGCTGGCTTATCCGAGGCGATCGCCCAGAGCATTGTTCTATTTGTCAATCGAGTGCGTCCAGCGCGATTTATTCTGACATTATTGATTGGGGCCGTTTTGTTTGTTGCTGGGTATTTTTTCCTGGTGTTGAGTACCTGGTTGGTTAGCCAAACTCCGTTCGCGAAGCCCCTCACGCTACCGGAAGTTGCCAATATTTTAGGTATCAGCTACGCTCCGATGCTGTTTACCTTTTTGGGCGCGATGCCCTATTTGGGAGTGCCGATCTGGTGGGTGCTCTCGTTTTGGCATTTGCTGGCGATGGTCATCGGTTTTGCCGAAGTAACGGAGCTGACGCGCTGGCAAGCCAGTACCTATGTGTTGTTGGGCTGGATCGTTCTGCAAGTTTTAGAACGCACGATTGGGCAACCCCTTGCCAATTTTGGCAGCTGGTTGACTAACTTTGTTGCGGGAGTGGAACTAGCGACTCGGGGGCGCGATCTGCGAGAGTTGCTCCGGCTCGACTGGAAGCTGCAAGCCTTTCCTTCAGTCCCTACTAAAATTGATGAACCGCTAGCAGAAGCCTATGGTACTCAAGCTCCCCTTTTGCCGCGATTGGCTCAGCGGTTGCTGATTTTTTTGGCAGTTGGTTTGTTGGGTGCGTTGGTAATTTTTTTGCTGTCGCCGCTGCGAGAATGGCTGCTGAGCTGGTACAGCAATCTGCTGTTTTATGAGCGGCTAGCTGTGGATCTGTTGTGGATCGGGATTGTGACGCTGGTTGTGGCAGCCATTATTGCTCCGTTAGAAGCGCTCGGTTGGTGGGCGGGGTGGTATGGCGATCGCTTAGATGCAACCACAATTCATCCGGGGATTCTTACTACCCCAGTGGTTGATGGTCAGGCGGCTTCTCGCTATGTGGTTTATTTAGATGGAATTGGCCAGTCAAATCGTGAACATCTGCCAACGGTAGAGCGGTTTTTGGATGAGTTGGAAGTGATCTTGCCGGATGATATTCGGGTGATCAAGGGCATCATGCCCTACTCGGTGATGAACAATCCCTTGACGGGGGAGCGCCCCCTGGCGGCTTTGTGGCGCTTAACGGAGCGATTACGGCTCCAAAATCGAGCCTTTTTGCTGAGCGTTTTAGTGAACCTGCGCAATATTCTTGTAGTAGCGGTTTCAGCCGATCAGCGCTATGGCCCGATTTACAACCGGGGGGTGGCGCAGGTCATCTACAACGGCTTGATTTACCACGGCTACGACCTGAACCATCCACTGCCGCTAACGCTGATTGGTTATAGCGGTGGGGGCCAAATTTCGGCAGCTGTTGCCCCTTTCCTGCGGGATGCGTTGAACGCCCCGATCGATATTATTTCGCTGGGTGGGGTGATTAGCGGCAGTGTGAATCTGCTGAGTGTTGAGCATTTATATCATCTAGTTGGCAATAAAGATTCGATTGAGCGGAGTGGGGCGGTGATGTTTCCACAACGCTGGCGCATCTTTCCGCTTTCCTATTGGAACCGGGCTAAGCGTCGGGGTAAGGTCAGTTTTATTTCGCTGGGAAGTGTGGGGCACAACGTGCCGGGTGGCTTGTTTGACCCCGATCGCACCTTAGACAACGGGCAGACCTATCTGCAACAGACGTTAGATTGGGTTGCCCGCATTATTCAAGGGTTTTGGTTGCCCGATTCATTGGGCGATCGCCAATTACCCAGTAACTACGATCTGTTTCGGCAAGCTGATTTTGTTGCCCCCACGGCCTATCCCCTCGATCAGGTTGTGGATTCTACCCTGTACCGACCGATCGCAGCGTGGATGGGGCGGTTAATCTTGCCTCACTTAGAAGAACGCTTTCAAGGGGTGTGGTTTGAAGTGCATCATGCAGATGTGGCTTACGCGCATCTGGTTGGCAAAACCGTGCGGCTCTGCTGGAGTGATGACCTGACCGTGCAAATGCGGGTTCGAGCGACAACGCAAGATTTGCACTTTAGTGAAGAAGCCGAATACACCCAAGATCAGGGCTTAACGCATCCCACGCGGATTAATCACTGGCGGCAGGTCAATCCGCTGGAGTCGCTGGCTGGCTCACATCCCACGGATGATGTTGTTGTGATGTTGCCCAAATCCCTCGAAGTGAGGGAACCAGAGGATGGGATGACCACTCTCTGCATCGCGCAAGAGCCGATACAAATTACGGGGCGGTTTTATGCGCTGGTCCAGTTTGTGGAGCCGATTCCCGCGAAGGAATGCTTTCGAGTCACCCATTTCAATCCTCAAACGCGAGAATTTGACGGTGCTAGCGAAGTGGTTCGCCTCCCGAATGTGGTGCCTAACCAGGAAGGCATTTGTTTTGCGACCAGTCATGAGATTGAGCGATCGCCCCTGAACCAGACGGGCTGGTACATTTACGGCGCAAAGGATGCTACGGGGATGTTTGTAGTGCAGGCGATCGCCCCGCGAGCGTTGTTAAGCCTGAATCCAAATCGGGTGATTCGGGGCAGCCGATCAGCCTATCGCTACATCAAGCGAGAAGCTTGGGCCAGTTTAGTCACCCAAAAAGGAACGATCGATTCCGTATTGATTGCCTCCCAACGCCAACGGCAACGCAAGAATTCTGAGCAAAAGAATGTGACCCAGAAGGCATTACAACAGTGGAAACTTGGCGATCGCGCGCTCCTGGTTCACGTCTATGGTGGCATTGGCGGTAATCGGGCTGAATCAGCTGCAAAATCTCCGGTTTACTTTGGGCACTTTGCCTATGGCATTGCGGAGGTTGTGCAAGATCCACTCGCCCATGAGTTGCGGTTTGAAATCGTTTACCACCAGGTCTACACCCATAATTCTGATGGCATTATTGCGGGTAGTCTGCACTGGACACGCTACATGGGCGATCGTCAGTTTGGTTGGTTGGGCACCCGCCCCGTTTCCGACATTCTGATCAAGCTGGATGCCTTCACCGAGTCATTTGAAAATGACCCGCAGGCGCGATCGCCCCTCGACTTGATGCAACACCAACTTGAAGTGATGACTGCCCGTTATCGCATTGGCGACGGCACAGGGGCTACTTACGTCGGCCCTGCCAATAACTGCGCCCAGGACTCAAACCAGGCTCTCTATGCCAGTTTGCGCGGCATTGAAAATTTAATCTCCGCCAATCAAGCACCCGGTAAGACAGAGGTTGCGATTGATGCTCAACGATTTGAGCATTATCACCAACTAGAGCGACTGAAGCGATCGCTCAAGCAGAAGTTGATGCCTCTGGGTGGTCAGCGGACTGACTGGGAAAAAAGCGCTCTGACTCTGGGTAATACTCTGGCCGATGCACCCATGCGCAACTTGATTCGAGGGCTGGGGAGTTGGCGCACAATGTTGCCACGTCTAGCCAGCGACACGATCGTTACCCTTTTCTACCAACAAGGCGCAACACTCTGGGTCTTACGCACCAATCAGGTAGGCGGTTGGGATCCAGAAATTGAGCCGATCGCGCCAATCACATTTTAGATTGCCTGTAGCGGCTTGGTATCCGGCACAAAAGCTGAACTCTTGTTTACAATCCCTCATCCAGATGCCAAGCCCACCCTGGATTTCAAACCCATCCACACATCTAGGGACGAGTTGCAAAATTGGTCGGGTCTTGGTCGCGGCGATGGTTAGTTGGAATTGGAATGCCCTGGCGATCGCCCACTAATGCAGCGGTTTTCTCTAACGCTTCGCGCAACCGTTTGGCGGCATAGATCGACATATCACGGGGAACATTGATGCGATCGCGTAAATAGCGCAACGCACTATCAGAGTCGGCAGGTGGTACACATTTTTCGCCCGTCATCATGGAAGTCAGGGCACACCGCAGCGCCTCATCAAACAGTTGATTGTCAGCCGGGTTGACTTTGATGATATTGGCGCGATGCTTGAGCACCCGTTGCAAGGCTTCACTGCGTGAGGTTTCGGGTTCGGGATAGGTGACATCCGGCAAACCAAACCAGGGGCCGTGATCAACCCGTTGCTTGTTAAGCAGCATTTGCGGTTCGCCATTTTCGTAACAGCCACCCATTTGCGGCGGTAGGTCATGAGCATGGGTGTGGAAATCACTCTGAGTGCCACGATAAGTGGGGCGGCTCTCCATTGCATCAAACCAGGCCGAAAAGCGCGGATTTTCTTCTCGAAGCGAGTAGCCTTTGTAGTAGTAAAGGCTGGCATTCATTCGCTCGACGTAGGGTGTGAAAATGACATCAACCGTACTAAAGTCTTCTAAAAAGTAGGGGCCAGGTGTGCTTTTTAGTGCTTCCTCAACCTTGCCAACCACCATTTTGAACTGGTCGCGATTGCGCTGGTCTTCGCGCGCAGAATTCACGGGATAGCAGAGCCAGGCACACCAGGCTCGAAACAAGAGCCGCTCTAGTTGTCGCAGCGGAATGACCCGTAGATCGCTCATGCCAGGGCCAAGCGAACCGTAGACCCGTTCTAACGCCATCAAAATGTCATCACTTTCGGTAATGATGCGACCATCCAGGGCGATCGCGGGTAGCATCCCCGATGGCACTTTGCGTTTGTACCAATCTTCCTTTTTGCCATAGCAAAACATTGTCACCTTTTCGATCTGGTAAGGAATCTGTTTCTCCTCTAACCAGAGCCACACTTTTTGACAGTAAGGACACCAGGCATGGTTGTCACGATAAAGTGTGACGCGCACATCTGACTCAGAATGACCAAATAGACGGAGCCGAGATTGAGCATTGGTCGGGCCGTTAATAGGATCAATTTGAAAGTCGGTGAGTTTCTCTAGTTCTGTCCAGCTTAGTGGTGCGATGGTCATAAAGTAATACGGTGAGGGCTGTAAAGAGTGAGTTGAAAAGGTCAATCAATCTCTGTTTTGAGAATAGATCAATATGCTGCTTGAATAGTATTCATTGATCTAAAATTATGCACTCTGATATAGAGACGATAGACAGTTGATAGATTGATATCTTCAAGCTTTAGTAACTGAGAGGATTGATGGAAAAGATGTTGGTGTTTTTCCTATATTTTTTTGATCCTGCTCTCCCATGCTGACAGTGAGCCGACCGATGGAATAAAAAAGTTTGCTCAAGTGCTTGTGGGGTAAGGCTGCCCCCTTCCTGGATTGTGAGAAAGCTCCCATCGGAAACCTTCTCACAACACCTGATTCATTTCACGAATCGTCCAGGGCAGTTGATCAAGCAGAGAGATAGGTATAGCGGCTTAAGCTCCGCTCGTAGTTTTGCAGCAACAGTTGCGACTCTTGAATCGTGATTCGTTTTTCTTGGAGGGCATGTTCGGTTTGCTGCCGAATGCTTTCAACCAGGTCTTCAGAGTCGTATTGTACGTAACCCAAAACCTCGGTCATGGTGTCACCTTTGACCACGTGATCAATGTGATAGCCCTTGGGGGTCAGCGTGATGTGAACCGCATTAGTATCACCAAACAGGTTGTGCAGGTTGCCCATAATCTCCTGGTAAGCCCCATTTAGGAACATGCCCAGGTAGTAGGGTTGGTCTGCATCAAATGAGTGCAATTCAAGTACGTGCTTGACATCGTAGAGGTCGATAAACTGGTCAATTTTGCCGTCGCTATCACAGGTCAGGTCGGCCAGGGTTGCCCGTTTGGTGGGTTCTTCATCGAGACGGTGAATTGGCATGATGGGGAAGAGTTGGTCGATCGCCCAACTATCGGGTGCTGACTGAAACACCGACAGGTTGACGTAGTAGATCGACGCCATGATTTTTTCGAGGTCTTCCAAATCATCAGGCACATATTCTTGCTGGCGCACAACCCCCAAGATTTTTTCGCAGCAGGCCCAGTAAAGCCGCTCGGCTTTCGCCCGTTCGGGTAGGCTCACGTAGCCGAAGTTAAATAGGCTGATGGCTTCTTCTTTGAACTGTGTCGCATCATGGAACATCTCTTGATAATTTTCGCTGGAGATGCTCTGGTAGGTTTCGTATAGGTTGCGAATGATTAAATGCTCGCCTTCTTGAATTGGGTCTGGCAAGCTAGTAGGGGCATCGCTGGTGCCCAACACGTCAAACACCAAAACTGACTGGTGCGAGGCGATCGCGCGTCCACTTTCGCTGATCAAAGTGGGAACTGGCAAATTGCGCTCGGTACAGGCTTCTTTGATCTCCGCCACAATATCGTTGGCGTAGTTTTGGATGTTGTAGTTTTTAGAGGCGTAGAAGTTGGTTTTTGAGCCATCGTAATCAACCCCTAAACCACCGCCGACATCCATGTATTTCATGCTGGCACCGAGTTTTGCTAGCTCGACGTAGATCTGGCTAGCCTCTCGAATTGCGTCTTTGACCACCGCGATCGACGAGATTTGAGAACCAATGTGGTAATGCAGCAGTTGCAAGGAATCTAATAAATCAGCCGCACGTAGTTTATCAACCGTGGTGAGAATTTCGGGCACGGTTAGACCAAACTTGGCGCGATCGCCCGCTGAGGTGCCCCAACGCCCAATCCCCTTGCTGCTAAGCTTGCCCCGCACCCCAACAATCGGTTTAATGCCTAACTTACGACTCGCCTCAATGATGAGGTCAACTTCTTCGATTTGCTCCAGCACAATAATGGCAGTGCGCCCCAATTGCTGCGCCAAAATTGCCATTTCAATATATTCATGGTCTTTGTAACCGTTGCAAATGAGCAGTGCCCCTGGCGTTTTGAGGGTCGCCAATGCGATCATTAGCTCTGGTTTAGAGCCAGCTTCTAGACCAAATTGGTGCGGTTGCCCAAAGCGCACGAGTGCCTCGACCAAGTGACGCTGTTGGTTGCACTTAACCGGAAACACGCCTTTGTAGGCCCCGTTATAGTTGTAACGAGCGATCGCCTTTGAGAAGGCGGCATTGAGGCGCTCAATTCGGTCTTCGAGAATATCTGAGAAGCGAATTAGCAATGGCAGACTGAGGTTGCGCTGTTTGAGGGCATTCACCAGTTCGTAAAGGTCAAGCGAACCGCCGCGATCTCCCTTGGGTGAAACCGTTACATGTCCGGCTGCATTAATTGAGAAGTAAGGATCTCCCCAGCCATTGATCCGATAGAGTTCTTCGCTGTCCTCAATCTTCCAACCAGAGGGTGTCGTGTGAGAACCATTCGATAGGCTTTGAGGTGTTTCGGTTGCTTCAGGTTTGGTCTGTTTAATTTTTCTTTCGCTCAATTGCTCATTTTTAGTTACCCGTCCCACCGCCGCGCACCTCCAAATCCGTCAATCACTGAGTCTAGCGTATTCTTAAGAAATTTGTAGGTGTGGAGCCATACTCATACAAAAACGCTCAAGAATTAAATTCTTGAGCGCGGATTATATTGAGCGAAACTTAAAGAGTGCTGTCGGTTTTAGCAGGGGATGAAGCAGGCTCAACCGGAACCGAGGTTGTAGTTGGCTCAGCTGGGGCAACCGCCTTGGGTTCGCTTATCGCAGGCTTTACAGGCTCTGGTTGGGGAGCTGTCACTACGGGCGTTTCTACCTTGGGAAGTTCGGGCATATCGGTTTCTGCAATACCGAGTTGGTTCCGTGCCGCTGCCAACGTATTGCCCATTGTTGTTTTGAGTGATTCTAAAACGCTTTTGCCAGAGTCAGCCGTTGGCAATTCGGGTTTTGCCTTATCCAAGTTGTTGACCCATTCGCGGACATCCCAACCAGTTTTGTAGCCAGTTTTCCAGATCCATTCGCCTGCTACTAGCCCTAAGCACAGCACAAGCCAGAGCAAATAACCGGTATCTTTCAAAATGCCCCAGGTCAATGCCCCGGTTTTTTTGTAGGTTTCAGCCGTTTCTGGTGCTGTGATGGTTTGCCAGACTTTTGCTGCTTGTTCTTTTACAGGTTGTGCCATAATTCCCTCCCTGAGCGTCCTCACTTTATTCGGGTTTATCCTATTACGTCTGAGTGCTGAATGTCTGCACCCTACGGAACAGATAAGTAACTCAACACAAAAAGCTAGGTTCCTATTAAGTCAGAGAGAAGTTAAAAACTACGCTGGCGCAGCCCGCTTTCACTCTGTCAAAAATCTTACATGCGAAGTTGATCCCTTACAGTCGCGTATCTTTCAAATGGCTGCGGGGGTCTTTACTACGAGCTGCGCGGAGCTTTTCATAAAGGTCGCGTTCGGTAGAGCTGAGGTCTTTGGGGGCAACGATAATGACTTTAACCATTTGGTCGGTGCGATCGCCCTTGGCATTGACCCAGCCCTTACCCCGCAGGCGTAACGACTGACCAGAGCGGATCCCAGCGGGAATGTTGACCATCACAGACCCCTCTGGCGTTGGCACCTCAATTTGGGCACCTAACACCGCTTCATCGGGCGAGATTGGCACCTCGCAAGTGAGATTGTCGCCATCAAATTGAAAGAAGGGATGCGGCTTTAATTCTACATTCAAATATAAATCACCGCGCTGCGAGGTGTAGTAGGGGCTAAACTGCCCTTTCCCCCGAACTCGGATCCGGTTGCCTGGTTTTACCCCAGGTGGAATGCGGACTTCAAATTCTTCTTTACCTGTGGTTAGCCGTTTTTGTGCCCCTCGAAAGGCTTCTGACCAGGTGAGCGAGATGGTGGCTTCACTGTCTAAGCCAGCGCCGCCGCCCTGGGGTGGCGTGTTAAACCCGGCTCCGGGCGATCGCCCCGCTGTGCGCCCCGCAAACGGATCGCTACCCATGCGACCTAATAAGGCATTGATGAAGTCGTCAAAGGTGGCGTATTGACCAAACTCAAAGCCGTCAAAGTCCATGTTGCCGAAGGGGTTGCCACCACCAAAAGGCGACCCACTCCCCGGCGGCGCGTTGCCCATCCGATTCCAGTACTGACCAAACTGATCATACTTTTTGCGCTTGTCGGGGTCAGACAGCACCTCATAAGCTTCGTTGACCTCTTTGAAGCGCGCTTCTGCCGACTTGTCCCCTGGGTTCATATCGGGGTGATATTTGCGTGCCAGCTTCCGATATGCCTGCTTAATCTCGTCGGCATCCGCATTTTTTTTGATACCCAAAATTGAGTAATAGTCTCTAAAGTCGGTGGCAGGCATGAAGTTTCTCTCCTCGAACCGTGCGCGTCTAGCGATGTATGTGTCAATTATTCAGCCAGGGAACTGGCTGTCCGTGGGATTTGGTGATAAGGCGGTTCAATCCTTATCTGGTTTGATTCCTCACCTCTTTCACCGTAGCAAATTGCAACCAAAATCCGGTTCGGTTTTGAGGAAACCATCAGGTGGGATTTGCCGCACCTAAAACGAACAGTCTTAATCCAACGTTTTCATATGATAGAACTCTTTACAATTCTGGAAACACGTAGATAACGGCCCCTGAGTGGGGGTCATTCTGAATGCTGACGTAACCCTTCTTGGCAACTTCTAACAATGTCCCCTCAACTTCGGCAAAACCCGCGCCTGTGTCTGCTACTCCCTGAGTCACCGAAATTTTGCCACCGCGCTTTTGGGCGGCTTTGAGCAGTTTGATCATGAGTTGCTCAGAGGTGGGTTTTGGCTCGACGACACGAGTAATGGCAGGTTGAAGGGTAGCGTCGGCGGAGCCATAGCGAGATAGACGTTTCAGGTTGTGCGACTCAACCATATCGGGGATGAGGAACAAATCGACGATTTGCCCAATCCCAAATAAACCGCCTGTAAACAACCAGAGTAAACCAGAGAAATATTTGCCGTTATAGATTCGATGCACCCCACCTAAACCAACAAAGAAGGTTAACCAAAGAAGGTAGGAGGTGCCTTTGCTGTTCATGACTAAAATCCTCAAGCAGTGTTTACTTCTCCTTTCTAGCTTCACGAATCAAAAACGGGTTTACGCGGCGGAAAACCGTACCAATCCTGGCGCGATCGCCTCCAGTTAAAGTGCAAATTAAAAGATGTGAGCAATTGTTTACTCTATGGGTTTGGCATTGCCAACCCTCTTCACAAGAATTGAAGCTTACTAAATCCCTGATCGTTATGGCCGTAGTCATTTTAGTTAGGACGGCTTTTAGCGAATTAGTTAGGACGGCTTTTAGCGAAGATTTGGGGCGGCGGAGCCGCCAGATTGGGGGACTTCCCCCCGTTCCCCCGCGCGTAGGGGACTCACTCCCCTACAACCCCCGCAAGGTGGTACGAGTGTGAGTTGAATGGTCAGCTAGTCAAACGGTGCGGGTCACAAGTTTGGCAGTTCGATCGCTGACAGAGGGGACGGGTGGCGTGAGGCGGAGGTTGTCAGGGCGATCGCTTTGGCAAGTGCCATTTGAGCTGAGAAAGCGGGTTCTGCGTAGAAGGCAAAATGTCGTTTAAGCCTGCGCAGCAGGGTTCCCACCTCACCCTTATTCCTTTTCATCAAACACTGGGATTTGTAACACCTTCTGCAGGGGAGGCGGTTCGGTCCCTCGCAGGGGGGTGGGGGGCGTTGGCTCAGAAAGACTGCACTCTAGAGAAAGCCTTTGCTGTTAGAGGAAAGCGATAGAACCCTTGCAACTGAAGCGCAGTCCCCACACCCCCTTTATTTTCAATGTCCTAAACCAACTGGCGACAGCTATACCAGGAAACGATATAAGAAAAAAAAGGGCTGCCTGATCACTCAGACTAGCCCTTTCTTCCTTGCACAAATGAATCGAAAACGAGGGATTATGCAGCCATGTTGGCGGCGACAAAGTCCCAGTTCACCAGCTTCTCAAGGTAGTTCTTGATGTAAGCGGGGCGAGCATTGCGGAAGTCGATGTAGTAAGCGTGTTCCCACACGTCAAGGGTGAGTAGGGGCTTTTGGTTGTGGACTAAGGGGTTTTCAGCGTTGGGAGTTTTGGTGACTTTGAGTGCGCCATTCTCCTCAACTAACCAGGCCCAACCACTGCCAAACTGAGTTGCAGCCGCGTTGGAGAACTCTTCTGCAAACTTGTCGTAGCTGCCGAAAGCAGAGTTGATTTTGTCAGCCAGAGCGCCAGAAGGTGCGCCACCACCACCGGGTTTGAGGCTATTCCAGAAGAAGGTGTGGTTCCAAACTTGAGCGGCGTTGTTAAAGATACCTGCCTTAGACGAATCGCTAAAGGATGCTTTGATTACTTCTTCTAAGGACTTGCTTTCCATATCCGTGCCAGCCACCAGCTTATTGAGGTTGTCAACATAAGCTTTGTGGTGCTTACCGTAGTGGTACTCGAAGGTTTCACCCTTCATGCCGTACGGCTCTAGCGCATTGAAATCGTAGGGTAGGGGGGCTTGTTCAAATGCCATTGTGGTCCTCTCTAATAATTCTGCGAATACAATCTAAAGCCAATCAGCGAAGGATCGCGGTAGATCAGGTTAACGAGCAACCGGGTCAAAAGCTTTATCGTTAAGAGCTTTATCGTGAAGCCGAGTGCCGCTAACCAGAAACGAAACTTTACAGGAGGATCTTATCGTAAAAGCCTGACACAAACCAATCTGGGCAGATACTCCATAAGAAGGAAATTTGGTCGTGAGGCGGATGACGATGTTTTGAGAAACCTCCGTTTTCGCTTAGAGTTTGAGGGTTGTCGAGCGATCGCCCCTGATCTTTTAGGGCTTTTCTCGTTGCTGATTGAGCACATAGACTCTGTAAGGGCGTTTGGCCAAACGCCCCTAACATGAGGATGCTTATCGCAAAATTATATCTACACTCAGCAAAGCCCAACTTTTAGAACGTATTCGAGAAACTGACGTACTGCATGCAGACTTTTCAACCTCCGGCTCAGACCTGCTTTATTGGTTCCGCAAACCCTCACCACGCGGTGTATGCCGTTGAAGAGGTGCGGCGGTTGTGGCCTGACCTGACAGCGAAAGAATTGGAGGAGAATGAGATCGTTTTGCTCACGACTTCAACTGATCTGGAGTCTGCTTTGACCTTGCTTAAGCAAAAGGAGCCGATGTTTTTGCGGCATGTGCAGCCTGTTGAGCAGGTGGGAGTGCTGACTCGGAGCCAGTCAGATTTTGAGACGTTTGCCGCGATCGCCCAGCAAGAAACACGCTTTTGCCCCGGTGATAAGGTGGCTATCCAGGTGCGGCGCACTCCCGGCATCACCTACGACTACACGGCGTTTGGCGTTAAAGAAAAGCTGGATCCTTTGCTGGTTGAGCAGTTTGGGGTGGAGCCAGTGGTGCGCGATGCCGATTGGGTGATCTCGCTTTACCTCGGCAAAGACCAGTTTTATTGGGGGGTGTCTCACCCAGCCGACAACCTGAGTGATTGGTCGGGGGGGATGATTCGGTTTCGGCAGGAGTTAGGCCAAATCTCACGGGCAAAGTTTAAGTTGCTCGAGGCCGAAACTCGATTCCGGTTGGATTTTAGCCAGTTTCACCGGGCGATCGACCTGGGGGCAGCCCCCGGCGGCTGGACTTCCCTTTTACTAGAGCGTGGCTTGCAGGTAACGGCGATCGACCCGGCTGTGCTGCACCCCTCATTGCTGTCGCATCCTCAACTGACTTATCTGGCTCGCAGTGTGAACCACGTCAATTTGCCTAACCAAACTTTTGATTTGCTGGTTTGCGATATGAATGGCAGTCCCCAACAGATGGCCCGTTTGGTAGAGCGGCTATTGCCCACTCTGAAGGCTGGGGCCACAGGAATTGTGACGGTGAAACTGTTGCATAAGAAACCGTTTCAAACGGTGAAAGAGGTCTTAGCAATTTGGGGTAAAACCATGCGATTCATTGCAGCAAAGCAGCTTTACCACAATCGGGATGAAGTGACGCTATACGTGCAAAAAGAGGATTAAGCAGTGGATCAGCCGATCGCGATCGCCTCGACAAATTCCTGCACTCGTTGCCACACCTGCTCAACTAAATCGTTGGCATCGGCATCAAACCATGCAATTTCGGGGTAGGCGCGAAACCAGGTACGCTGGCGTTTGGCAAATTGCCGGGTATGCACCACCGTTTGGGCTTTGGCCTCTGCCAGAGAGCAGTCGCCGGCCAGGTAGTGTTTAAATTCGGCATAACCCAGGGTATTGAGCAGCGGCAGGTCAGCCCCGTATTTACTACAAAGGGTTTCCACTTCTTGCGCAAGACCTTGCTCAACCATAATTTCGGTGCGGCGCTCAATCCGTTGGTGTAGCTCGTCGGGGGTGGCACAGTCTAACCCAATCTGCAAAATCGGATAGCTGGGTGGGGCTTCGCCTTGCTGCGCTGACATGGGGCGTCCGGTTGTGTAAAACACTTCAAGCGATCGCACCGTCCGAATTTCGTCATTTGGATGGATCCGTTTTGCTGCAACTGGGTCAATCTGGCATAACATGGCGTAACATTGCTTCTGCCCCAGGTTCGCAAGCTGAAGTCGTAGCTCAGGCTGAGGTGCTACACGCGGAATAATTAAGCCGCGCGTAATCGCACAAATATATAAGCCTGTTCCACCGACCAGCAGCAGGGGCGCATTACCTTGAGCCAGCGGCAATGTCTGAATCAGCTCCTGCGTCTGGGTTTGGTATTCTGCAACGGTGAGAGTCTCCGTTGGGTCACAGATATCGATCAAGTGGTGGGGCACTTGCTGTTGCTCGGCAAGGCTGGGTTTGGCGGTGCCGATGTCAAATTCTCGATAGACCTGGCGCGAGTCAGCACTGAGAATGGAGGTGCCTAAACGCTGGGCGATCGCAACGGCTAGACCTGACTTACCGCTTGCGGTTGGGCCACAAATCACAATTAAAGATGGTACAAACGTATCCAATTGGGCTAGAATAGAGGGGTGACTGACCATAAATAGGGCTTTGTTTGATACCCACCTAAAACATCATAGGAAAGGCTGCTAAAACCTCGGTAGAGGCTTTTATGGTAAAATTTTGGATAGATTTGGTATTTTGCGGTTATAAAGGCTTAAGCGGCCTGTTTGATGGAGTAATCTCGCATGGCAAATGAGTATGGTGCTGAACAGATTCAAGTCCTAGAAGGGATTGAGCACGTTCGTAAGCGTCCTGGCATGTACATTGGCAGCACTGGACCGCGCGGCCTGCATCACCTCGTCTATGAGGTGGTTGATAACTCTGTTGACGAAGCCTTGGCGGGTTACTGCAAGAATATCCAGGTTACCATTAACCCAGACGGCTCAGTCTCTGTAGCTGACGATGGACGCGGAATTCCCACGGATGTTCAC
The DNA here is from genome assembly GCA_015296075.1 of Leptolyngbyaceae cyanobacterium M33_DOE_097. Lineage (GTDB taxonomy): Bacteria > Cyanobacteriota > Cyanobacteriia > Leptolyngbyales > Leptolyngbyaceae > DSRU01. The sequence goes on from DVDV01000290.1 coordinate 15,258, forward strand.
CCACGCACAGGTAAGTCGGCCTTAGAAACGGTGCTGACGGTGTTGGGTGCGGGCGGTAAGTTTGGTGGGGGCGGCTATAAGGTTTCGGGTGGTTTGCATGGGGTGGGCGTTTCAGTTGTGAACGCTCTGTCGCAATGGCTGGAGGCGACTGTTTGGCGCGAAGGCAAGACCCATGTGCAGCGGTTTGAGCGGGGGGTGCCCACTGCGCCGATGGAAGCAAAGGCGGGGGCAGGTTCTAAGACAGGGACTTCGATTACTTTCTTCCCGGATGAGGCTATCTTCACTACAGGTATTGAGTTTGACTACAGCACCCTGGCAGGCCGTTTGCGTGAGCTGGCTTTCTTAAATGGGGGAGTCAAAATTATCTTTACTGACAACCGCCTGGAGTTACTGAAGGTCGAAGAACCCCACGTTGAAACTTACTACTATGAAGGCGGGATTCGCGAATACGTTGCCTACATCAATGCGGATAAGCAACCGTTGCACGAAGAAGTGATCTATGTGCAGGGCGAACGGAATAATGTGCAGGTTGAGGTGGCGTTGCAGTGGTGTTCGGATGCTTATACCGATAACCTGTTTGGGTTTGCCAACAACATTCGCACGATTGATGGTGGGACTCACCTGGAAGGCTTAAAAGCAGTCCTGACCCGGACGATGAATGCGATCGCCCGTAAGCGCAACAAGCTTAAAGAAAATGAGTCAAATCTGGCGGGTGAAAACATCCGTGAGGGTTTGACGGGTGTGATCTCGGTGAAGGTGCCAGAGCCAGAGTTTGAAGGGCAGACGAAAACGAAGCTGGGCAACACCGAGGTGCGTGGCATTGTTGACTCGCTGGTGGGTGAAGTTCTCACGGAGTATCTGGAGTTTCGCCCCAACGTGGCAGATTCCATTCTTGAAAAAGCGATTCAAGCGTTTAAAGCGGCCGAAGCGGCTCGTTTGGCGCGTGAGCAGGTGCGTCGTAAGTCGGTGCTGGAGTCTTCTACGCTACCTGGTAAGTTAGCGGACTGTAGCTCTCGCGACCCCAGCGAATCTGAGATTTTTATTGTAGAAGGTGACTCTGCGGGTGGTTCTGCCAAGCAAGGGCGAGATCGCCGCTTCCAGGCAATCCTACCTTTGCGGGGTAAGATTCTTAATATTGAGAAGACGGATGATTTCAAGATCTACAAGAACACTGAGATTCAAGCACTGATCACCGCTCTTGGCTTGGGCATTAAGGGCGAAGAGTTTGATGCCTCTAACCTGCGCTATCACCGCATCATCATCATGACCGACGCGGACGTAGACGGTGCCCACATTCGCACGCTGCTCCTGACTTTCTTCTATCGCTATCAGCGAGAGATGGTCGATCAGGGCTATGTCTACATTGCTTGCCCACCGCTCTACAAGGTTGAGCGCGGTCGTAACCATTACTACTGCTATAGCGATCGCGAGCGTGATCAACGGGTGGCTTCCTTTGGTGAAAATGCCAAAGTTGAGATCCAACGGTTTAAGGGTTTGGGTGAAATGATGCCGCAACAGCTTTGGGATACAACCATGAATCCTGAATCGCGTACTCTCAAGCAAGTTGAAATTGAGGACGCTGCTGAAGCCGATCGCATCTTCACGATTTTGATGGGCGATCGCGTTGCCCCCCGGCGCGAATTTATCGAAGCTAATGCGCCAAAACTGGCCCTTGCCGACCTGGATATTTAGTGGAAGTAACGTAGGGTTTAAGTATGAAAACCTTATTTGACCGGGTTACTTTCAGCCAGGAAATTATGGGGGGACAAGCCTGTATTCGTGGGATGCGAATTCCGGTGTCGTTGGTGCTTAATTTAGTTGCCAACGGGATGTCGGCGTCTGAAATTATGACTGAGTATCCTGATTTGGAACCGGAGGATATCCAACAGTCGCTTAAGTATGCAGCTTGGCTGGCAAATGAACGCATTTATAGGTTTCCGCTTTTCCTTGCACCGTGAGATTTCTGGCAGATATGGGCGTGTCATTGTTTACGGTGACATGGTTGCGAGAAGCGGGGCATGATGCCCTACATTTGCGTGATGAAGGGCTGCAACGTCTGTCAGATGCGGCGATATTGGTCAAGGCCCGTCGCGAGAATCGAATTGTTCTAACAATGGATCTAGACTTTGGTAGTTTGCTAGCACTGAACCAAGAGCCTTTGCCGAGTGTCATTTTGTTTCGCTTAAGCAATGAGCGATCGCAGTTTGTTAATGAGCGATTGGCGATAATTTTGGCTCAGTGTGCAGACGCGCTAGAAGCCGGAGCATTGATTTCGGTGAGTGACGAAACCTTTCGGGTTAGAAATTTGCCAATCTAGTGGGATTAAGCACTGCAACGAGATTAAGTGCAAGGGCGATCGCGTGGCTCCCCGGCGCGAATTTATCGAAGCTAATGCGCCAAAACTGGCCCTTGCTGACCTGGATATCTAGTGTCTTGTCTGATAGTGGATCTGTAACCGCAGCAGGATTTAGTCTTCTGATGGCTCAGACAATTTCATTATCAGGTGATACATTTGGCATCTGATCCAGAATTGAAGTGATCAAAAATACTCACTTCCAAAAGTAAGTTAAAAATCTTTTCGGAGGTTAAAAAATGTTAAATTCGCTCACATTAATGACGCTTTGTTTGAATTGCTTCAAGACTTGCCATCAAGAGCGAATTTAACGTCTATTCTGGTACACAAATGATTTAGCCATAAGCTGTATCAGTACAGGTAGCTTTTAGCAGTAACTTTATTCAAGAGAACCTAAAAGATTTTCTTAATCGAGATAATGGGCAGCACAGGTTAAATGAAAAAAGACCTGAACTACTACATCAAGCGGTTTACGCAACTGCGGATTGATAGAGCGCACGGACAAGCACCCTATCAACCGCTTTTACTATTGTCTTTAATAGAATTGATTGAACAGGGAACAATCACAGAGAACCATTTTCCAATTACGCCAGAACTGATTTCTACATTCATCAAATACCGCGATCGCTTAAGTTCTGTGTTGCATCAGGCGAATCCGGCACAACCCTTCTATCACATGAGCCGACCCAATCAGGCGTTTTGGCATCTAGTCTCGATTCCCGGACATGAACAGGTGCTTCTTTCGGGTGGGAAACTGAATACTCTCAAGAAGTTGAGAGACAATATTTTGTATGGCTACTTTGATGAAGAGTTATTCCAGCTTCTTTTAGATTCCCAAGCAAGAAGAAGACTGACTACTGAACTGATTAACAAATGGTTTCCCGACAAGCTTGCCCAAATCCAGCAACTTCTCCAGATTAATTCCTTTCAAGAATTTCGTCACTCTCTGCATGAAAAAGGTGGAGCAGTCTACACGGTTGAGGAACTTAAAAAAGAAGATGAAGTAGAAACATTTAGGAGAGATGCAACGTTTCGCAAAGAAATTCTTTCGCTTTATGATCAGCGCTGTGCGTTTTGTCGCTTAAGAATCATTAGTCAGGATAGTGAAAATATTGTTGATGGAGCGCACATCTTACCATTTTCTACATTTCGTGATGATCGATTTGATAACGGTTTATCACTCTGTAAAAATCATCATTGGGCATTTGATCATGGCTGGTTTGGTATTAGTGGCGATTACCGCATCATCTTGCCTGAGAATCGTATTTTTGAGGAACCGCCATCCGGCACTAAACCCATGATTGCATTTCATGGAGAATCTCTTTTTCTGCCTGCTCAAAAGCAGTTTCATCCTCGCCCTGAAGCAATCCAGTGGCACCGTGAACGCTGGAACATTGCTTAAGACAATGGAATCAGCTATGGAGAAAGTTGTTGAATCAATGCCTGGGGGGTAAGGATTTGTAGCGCATTACCTGGCGAAAAGCCCTGCGGATTGCGAGTCACAATAATTTCTAGTTGGTTAGAGATCGCGGTTTCATACTGCACTGCATCTTTTCCAAAAGTTAATTAAAGACTAATGTAACGCAGCTTCCGCCACCTCATACTTCCCATTCGCTAGCTGCTTGAAGTATCGGGAATTGATGGAAATCTTAGGAATTTGCAGGTAAATGTCATCTCATTGTCGGGATTTAGCATGCCAAACCCCGACCACAGAAGGTTCTAGCAATGAGATATTATTTGTTTGTGAATCCCTTAAAGCTTAGACTAATTCAAAAAAACAACACATTTAGCAAATGGCTGTTCGCCCTTACTATAGAGTCGAAAATTGCATTTAGTCTAAAGTCTGATTACGATCGCGCCCATCACAGCGCCTCGCAATTGCTCCAGGTGACAACGCAATCAAGGCCAGCATCTAAGTTGCTGTAGATTCTATGAGGCGGTGATCAGTTCTCGCGCTTGAGGTGGAGGGGTTTCAGTGAGCGGATCGAAGCCGATTTGTTGGGCAATGCGATCGCGGGCCAGGGTGCGATACTCTAAAAAGTGTTCGCCTGCGGCACATAGACCAATATAAAGGTTGAGGAACTGCGGTTTGCGCGTGGCGATCGCCCAAAACTGCTGCCAAAACTGACGCCTTGCCCCTCCACGGTAAATGCCTTGTAGCCAAAACAAACGAGCAGTCAGGTTCAGGCTTTTACCTAACGGGAAGTGGACATTTTGCTGCAGGCGCGGATTGACCGTGATACTCAGGCATTGCTCAAAGCAACGTCGCAGGTAGTTTTGTGGCTCATAGAGTTGCCATAGCGTTTCAGCATATTCCCTGGCGATCTCAACCAGGGGGCGACTTGGGGTGAAGTTCATCAGAGAATTTTGGTCGCCTACTTCGGTGACGCCCTGATCCTGTAAGAGACGGTTTTCTTGTTCAAGTCGTTGCCATAGCGCAGTGTTGGGTAATGCCTGTAGCACGCCCAGCATCGGCTGCGGAATGTGAGTTGTTTCAACAAAGGCACGAATGCGATCGCCCGCTCCTGGTCGTTCCCCATCAAAGCCGAGAATGAACCCGGCATAGATCAGCAAGCCTGCCTCGTTAATAGTGCGGCATGCCTCCACTAGAGGATTGCGGGTATTTTGTTGTTTGCGCGTCACCTGTAAGCTATCCTGATCCGGTGTTTCAATCCCTAAAAAGACGCCATAGAAGCCTGCCTGCACCATCAGATCGAGTAATTCAGCATCTTCGGCCAAGTTAACCGACGCTTCTGTGAGGAAGGTAAAGGGATATTTGCGTGCCTCCATCCAGGGAATTAGCTCGCGCAAAAAGCGTTTGACGTTGCGCTGATTGCCAATAAAGTTGTCGTCTACTACAAAGATGGAACCACGCCAGCCCAGGTCATAGAGAGATTGCAACTCGGCCAGTGTTTGGCTGGGTTCTTTGGTGCGGGGTTTGCGGCCATACAGGCTGATGATGTCACAAAATTCGCAGTTAAAAGGGCAACCTCGTGAAAATTGGATCGCCATCATTAAATACTGGTCGCGGTGGAGCAAGTCAAATCGAGGGATAGGACTGGTCGTAACATCTGGCTTTTCAGACGCGCGGAAGGTGCCTTCCGGTTGACCCTGGGCGATCGCCTCTAAGAATAAAGGAATCGTAATCTCGCCCTCATCGAGAATCAGGTAATCGGCACCACTGGTTTTAGCTGGTTCTGGCACAGAGGTTGGATACGGACCTCCCACTGCCACCTTTTTACCCAGGCGATCGCCTTTACGAATCAGTGCCTGAAAATCTTCTTTTTGAGCTAACATCGCCGAGAGAATCACGATGTCACACCATTCCCAGTCGGCATCTGTTTCAGGGTTGACGTTGCGATCGTAAAACCGAATTTCCCATTCATCAGGCAAGAGGGCTGCAACTGTCAGGATGCCAAGAGGGGGGATGGTGGCCTTTAGTCCAGCTAACTCCATGAAGCGATCGTAAGACCAAAATGTCTTTGGAAATTGAGGATAGAGCAGTAACGCTTTCATATCAAATCTTTCCTTAGACGCAATTAATTAAGTTGCTTTATGCTGTCACAGAAAAGCTTAGCCTTCATTACCCTAAGGGGGGAATTTTATTCTCTCGAGGTGAATTATATATTAGCGTTATTTATAAATAAATCAGTAGTTTTTGAAGTGGTGTTTCAGCCGATACGTTGAACCTATGTAAAAGTAATGAGCAAAGTGTTTCTTTTGCAGTTTATTTTTCAAACAGGGTCACTTGTTTAGAATTTCTACTGATTGGGGAACTCTGTAAGTGAAAGTCTATGCGTAGTAAAGTCTATGCATAATCCTTTGAATGGCGATAGGGGTAGCATCTGTTTTTACGCATCTCCACATGAACATTCTTCTTTCCTGAAAGCCCCACTATGTCAATTAAACATTTTCAGACCCTCTTTTCTGGTGGTTCGCTCGATCGCCTTTCTAAATTGTTAGATGAGCGATTAGCACCGGGAGCCGATAAAGCACAAATTGATGCCCGCATTTGGGATCTGTTTGGGGAAAACTGGGCAGTGATGTTTACCGATCTGTCGGGGTTTTCACGTTGTGTTGCCGACTTTGGCATTATCCATTTCTTGCAAATTATTTATGAGGCTCAGCGCCTCTTTAGCTCCTGCATTGACCAATACGACGGCATTCTGGTCAAAATGGAAGGCGACAGCATGTTAATCCTCTTTCGCCAACCTGTTAAAGCAGTGCAATGCGCGATCGCCATGCAGCAGGCAGCGAAGACCTATAACGAAAATAAACTGGATGCCGAAAAGATTTTGTTATGCGTTGGGGTGGGCTACGGCAAGGTTCTGACCATTGGAGATCGCGATGTTTTTGGTGCAGAGGTCAACGCTGCTAGCAAATTAGGCGAAGATACGGCGAGAGCGTGGGAAATCTTAGTCACGTCTGCGGTGGCCGACAAATTGCAAGACTTGCCAGACATTGATTTAGAAAAGATTGAGGCGATTCCTCCAGGTGCGACATCAGCCTTTAAAGTGATCTATCAACTCTAGCTCGCATGATACAAAATTTATCTGCTTAATGTTCTAGGATTTATCAATTGATTAGTTGTGAAGTATATTCATGATCGATCAATATTTCCTGCTTCCCACATCTCCAGAATGAATAGCGCGATCGCGGCATCAAGGCTTAAATTGTTTTCATTCGAGCCTGTTTTTGTCTGCTTGAAGAAAGGAAACTGACAACTGAGTTCCATCTTTCATTTACCAAACGATGATTGACTTTTCAACAATGCCAAAAGCTGAGTTGCATCTTCATTTAGAGGGTGCGCCGCGCTGGGCTACCTTACGTATGGCTCATCAGCGTCATTATGGTGTTGAGTTACCCGAAACTCCACCCTGGTATACACCAGATTTTCGGTTTGCCCATTTTGGTGAATTTCAAGCCCTGTTTCAACATTACATTCACCCCTGGCTACGCACCCCTTCTGGGTACGCAGAAGTGATTCGTGATGTGGTAGACAGCTTATTAGAACAACATATTCGTTACGCTGAAATTAACTTTGCTGCGTCTCTGGCAGAGCAACACGGTGCTTCTCTGAACCATGTTTGGGAGATACTGGAAGCTGAAATCGATCGCGCCCAAGCTCAAAACTGTGTGATTCGTATTTTTGTGGGGCTAATGCGTCCGCAGGGGGTGGAGGCTGCAATCACCTGGGTCAAACAGTTGCGATCGGTGGAAGTGGTTTCAGGGTTTGATCTTCAAGGGGATGAAGTGGGCTGGTCAGCCGCTCAGTTCAAACCTGCATTGGATTTAGCACGAGAAGTTAATAAACGAGTTAAAGTACATGCGGGCGAAATGACAGGCTCAGAGAGTATTCGAATTGCTGTTGAAGATGTTGACGTTGATCAAATTGGACATGGAACCTCTGCAATTCAAAGTTCTGAAGTGGTTACACTGTTACGCGATCGCAAAGTGACCCTTGAAGTTTGTCCAACTTCCAATGAGCGGTTGCGCAATGTCCCGTCTTATCAAGAGCATCCCATTTTAGATCTGGATGCGGCAGGGGTGACGATTACGCTCAACTCCGATGACTGAGATCTTGCACCAGTTTCAACAAGGGGTTGCCAAAGAAGGAAAAATCTGAAAGAAAGGGCGTAATCAAAATTTAACTGAACGGTTATGGAAACCATTGTTCAACACGCCCAAGGATTAGTGTA
>DVDV01000400.1 GCA_015296075.1 Leptolyngbyaceae cyanobacterium M33_DOE_097
ACCCTCCTTCCGGTTAACCCTTGTGTAGCTTAACCCTCTGTCCAGTTTTTAGGGTCCACTTCACAACTTGAAATGAAGTCAGTTTCAGGCGTTGCTGATTTAGTCCAGTGGGCGATCGCGATCTCTGATGACCTTCAGCTTGATCCGCGCCCACCGATTCTTGGGTTAGTTCCCAGTCTGTATGACAACAGTCGAGCGATTCATCGGCAGTATCTTCAGCAATTACCAGATGTAGCAGATCAACTAGGGATTAAGCTCTACCCTCACGTTCGTGACTCATCTGAGTTTAAGAATGCGAGTGCCAATGGCTTGCCATTGCAAAAATATCGTCCAGCTCATCCTGCAAACCGGGATTTTGAAGCTCTAGCAAATGATCTTTCTAAACTTGTTCGAAAAGGAAAACGGTAATGGGTCGAATTCCTGCTATTAATCAACGCTTTACAGGAGCCTATCAAGCAACCGAACAGGCTCAACGAATTGCAGAACTTCAAGCGGAAGTCGAACAACTTCGAGCTGCTCAATCTCCGGATCTAGAAGCACAGTTAGAAGTGTTACGAGAACAACTGAAAGCTCAGTCTGGAGAACTTTCGGTAGAAGTGGAATTGATCTATCCCAATCCACACCAACCTCGCCAAACGATAACAATTGAAAGCATTCAGACGATCGCTCGTAGCTTGGAGAAAGATGGTCAAATTACCCCATTGATTCTGATCCCTCAGGGAGAGCGCTATCTGCTTTGGGATGGACAACGTCGATGGGAAGCTGCCAAACTACTTGGATGGGGGACTTTGCAGGCGGTTACTGCACCGATGCCAAAAGACCTGCATCGAAAAGCATTACTGACCTTTATCCATCATGAAGACCTCAATCCGTTAGATAAGGCAGAGGCGATTGTCAAAGAGGTTGCTGATTCGACTGGTATAAAGGTAGATAAAATTCCAACAGTACTGTCCACAGTACTTCGTCGCTTAGAACGTGGGCAGCAAATAAACAAATTAACCTCACTTGTTTCGGCCACTCCAGAAGAACAACAGCAGGGATTAGATCAGTTGGGAATTAGCGAGGTTGAAACGTCTCTTTTACTATCTTTGCTGGATTTAGGCCTTAACCCTGCTTCAGTAAAAGCGAATCTGCTTTCGATGCTTGTTCTACCTCCTGATCTAAAACAAGCGATTCGGGAACAAGGACTAAAAGGTGCTCACGCTTTGGCATTAGCTGGGCTATCAGCGAAGATCTTACAGTTAACAGAGCGCCAAGCCACTAAAGAGCGTGTTGCTGCTACCCAACAAGTGATTGAGCAAGATTTGACTGTAGCGAAAACCCGTGAATTAGTAGCTCAAATTAAAGCAAGATACCTTGACCCGAAACCGACTGATTCAAAAGAAATAACAGCAGCTGCAAGGGGGCTAGAAAAGCTATCGCCTAATGTCATGGAGGCAACAAGTCGAGATCAACTGAAAGAACTGCGGCAGATTCTTCAGCAAAAGCTGGCAGAAATTGATGCAGTTTTAGCAAGTTAACACTCTACTGGACAATCGGGAGCTTACTTCATGAGGTCTCGCCTCTTATTAGTTAATTGGTTGATGAGAAACGTAAGCTTTCAGTTAAGCTCCCAATTGTCCCCATTTGGCCTACTCTGTGCCCAACTGAAGCATAGGTTTATTACAAAAAGGCGATTGCTCCTAATTGCCATTCGTGGAGCGGCCCCCTTTTGGGATGCTCTCACGACCGTGATCAGCCTTGTTGCCCGTTTCATCTAGCCGACATTCCGCACTTCCAACTGGCACATTGAATATTTCAACGAAGCAATGGGACTCGCAGAAGCTCTGAACAGACGATTATCTCAATAATCCCTAGTCATTCTCAATTGCGAATCAGCAGTTCGCATGAACTAAAAAACGTGTATCCTTTGTCAGAGAAGGCTTTCAAGCTTAAATATCTGAGTGTGATACTTAAAGTGCGGAATATGGGCTAAACGGTCGGGGTACAAGGATTGTTGGACTATTTGGATTAACGGTCAGTTAACGATCTACAGGCAATGTCCACCTCGGATAAAGTCGATCAAACGTTTCTCGCTGCTGCTTGAGATCAACTTGAGGTAATGTCCTTTCCACAAGATCGAAAACTTCCTCAACAAGTTGGCGTAGCTCATGAATTCCGCTTACAGCATCAGCTTGAAAAACATGCTCTAGCCGATTGAAAAAACTGGACGGTTTGATGCTCATTTCTTCAGCCCAGTAGCGTGTCCACTTGAAGCCAGGATAATAAATGCGGTTCAGCCCAAACAGGATATTGAGTAGCCTTCGCACAATGGCGCATTTGTTCTCATATAGCATCGGAATCTCAAGGCGATCGGTCAAGATGTGTTGACCATCAAACGGGCGGAAATTCAGATGCTTTTGAACCATCGCAACTGCAAGTTCTTCAGGATAAGGAGAAAGCTGAGTTTGCCACTGTCTAATGATGTTTTCGCCTTGAAGAACCACTGCGCGTTGAAGATGAAATGCGATCGCTTGTTTCTCAAACACCAGTCCGTATTGCGACACATCGTAACGCTCAACAACATCAATCACAATGTTGTCTATCATCTCACGGGTCCAATGACCCGCTTCGACTTTCATGCCGTGCATGTAAAACTGCTCTAACCATCTCTGCTTTGCTTCCCCATACGGCTCAATTTCCCAGCCTTCCACACCAACATTTTGTGCTGTGGTTCGTAATTCTTCAGCGGATGGCAGTTGTGACCAGACAAAGGCTAATTCAAGATCAGAATACTGGTCTGAAATCCCCAATGCCGCCGAGCCGAATACAAAACATGCTTCGACTGCGGGGTTAGCAGTGAAAGCAGGAGCGATTTTGTGAGCCAATGAAATCCGCCATGCGCTATGTTCAGTCATTTTGAGAATTAATAATGAGCAGAGTATTATCACCTCAGAAATTAATTAATAATTTCTCCCTTATTATTAGCCAACTTTTCACGCCATTTTTGAACTTCCTCAGGTGTTTGTCTCACCCAATTTGTTACTTCACCAACAATTTTTAATGGCGCTTGGGAGCGATATGAGCGTGTCGGATTGCCCGGAAATTTTTTGTCTGTAACATTCGGGTCATTTTCAAAACTCCCTGTCGGTTCAACGATATAAACACGTTCGCGTCCATCGCCTTTTGCTAATGCAGCCGCTAGTCCCGCTCCATTAACAAGGGCTGTAAAATAAATGTGATTCATTTTGAGTTCAGATTTGTAATTAGAACTGCCCCCTGCTGTCAACAAATCGCCAACCGACAAATCGGCTTTTGTCCCATGATAAAAAGGGCCTTTGTCAGAAGGCTTATCCTTAAACGAAGTTGCTAATTCATAATTCTTTTTGGCCTGGTCGGGGTCGCTTAAGTCCTCATAGCATTTAGCAATGTTTGAATATAGAGCAGGCAAAGCGCTCTTAACAGAGTCGTCATTTATTTTTAATGCAAACTGCAAAGCCGTTTCGAGCCATTTTAATTTACCGGAAACATCTTTTTGATGTCGGGCGACATAATGAGCTGAAATAAATTTTTCAAAGTCGTATGTCGCTTTGTTCCAGGCTTGAAGAAATCGTTTACTTGCTTCTTCAGGGTTGCCTTTTTCTTCCATGCCCATACCTTGAAGGCAAAGTTTAACAACATTGTTGTTTGGATCGAATTCCATAATCAATTTGTCTCCTAATCATCGAAGTAGCTGTTTAGTTGCTTGGCCTTAGGTCGTTAAAGTCTATAGCAACTACCGCTAGCACCCCCGTTCACCCGCCGCTAGTAACTTCTGGGACTCTACCAACCAACTTGATACAGTCGATGTGCAGCGGAATTGTTGGACGGCACTTCGCCTTCATCGAGTGGTCAAGTGTTGCTCAGTCTGCCGCAGAAAAATGCGCCATCTGGTCTGCGTGTGCCTTCACAAACGACGGGCGTGCTGTGGCGCGCGCCACATAGTCATGACAGGCGGGACATGCTGCTAACCCGTCGAACCGATCGACCAGGCGTAGCACATCTGCCATGAGAATGTCGGCGACGGAAAAGGTTCCGACCAACCATTCTCGTCCTGTAAGCACCGTTTCCATGTGCTTGAGCCGGGACTCCAGAAACGCGTCAAAAAACTTCCGCATTTGCGTTTCTTCGGTGCCACCGGAGAATTTGAAGAAAGACCAGGGCTGGCTTGCTGCCTCGACCGAAGCGATCGCTGCGAACAGCCATTCTTTCACGTTGCTGCGATCGCGCGATTTGGTTGGCATCAGCTTGTCGCTCAGTTCGCCGAGATGAAGGAGGATAGCACCACTCTCAAAGATCGAGAGGTCTCCATCCGTCAACCACGGCACTTGGCCGAAGGGTTGGTGCGAAAAATGCTCGGCACCGCGATCGCGAAATGGCACGCTATTGACACGATAGGGCAACCCAGCCTCTTCCAGTGCCCAACGCACCCGGATGTCACGCACGTAGCCTCGCGGAGCTTCGGGAACCCAATCGAACGTGGTGAGAATCAGATCAGTCATGCAGGCGCTCCTTACTCTTGAGCAATTGTATGCTGTTGTGTCCAACGCTCCTAATCGCCTGCCTCTAAAAACCTCCGCGTCCTAACCAACTCTCAACGGTCGAGTGCGGGCGCTGCTAGGCATCTCCTTCCAATCGACTGGACGGCTTGCCAGTGAAAACCGCCAACTGAGTGTTGAAAGCACGTTTAAAGGCTGGTCGGGCTTCGCCGCGGGCGACACAAGGCGACATGGTTGTAAAACTGATGCGCAACTTGTTCCCCCTGTGGAAATGAAATGGCATCGCCTTCTTTGACTTCAACAGTTGTATCGCCATAGCGCAGCATTGCCTTACCGCAGCGAGATAGCAGTCGATGTAAGTCATGCGTTTCTCACTTCATTTCATTGGGTGGCATATGTAGACCAATCATATTTCCTTCTGTATCAACAATCAAAGCCATGAATCCATATTGACCGATCGATGTTTTTGGCTGTTGGATTTGACCACCTGCTGCAACGACACGCTCTAATTCTGTAGCCACCTCATCACAGTGGAAATAGGGTATCGTGCCGCTCCCACCAGACTTGACCCCTTCCATCTTGACCAACGCGCCAGAAGCGCCAACCTCATCCATCGCCATTGGAAATGTCCACATATCCATTCCAGGACTTTCGAGCTTCTCCAGCTTCATCTGAAACACAGACTCGTAAAAACTCTTTGCCCGATCCATGTCCTGTACATAAATTTCACACCAAACAATGGGATTAGATTTCATTTTTCTTTCCTCAAAGTGCTGTTAAATAGGTTGTAAGGCGATCAAAACATTCTGACCAACCTGTGTTATGAGAATCCCGCGATTCAATCGATTCAAAGATGGCTTGCTGGAAGGTCATTAACGTCTTGTTGTCCTGTTCCTCAAACGTCACAGTGACTAGCGTTTCATGTTTGGGGCGGCTGTTCTCATCCTCCCAGGTAAAGGTGAAAACCAAACGCTCTGGCTCAATGATTTCGCGGTACACGCCCTGCATCCAGTGGTCGTTGCCTTCGGGCGATCGAATACAGGCTCGATACATCCCGCCAACCTGTACGTTCATGTGGCAGGCGATCGCCGTAAAATCCTTTGGGCCTAACCATTGAGAAAAATGTTCAGGTTGAGTCCAAACTTTGAATACCAGGCTGCGAGGTGCATTCAATACGCGAGTGATTGTGAGTTGGCGATCGTGGATCGTTGTAGCATTATTCATACTTGTGCATCCGCGTATTGTTCGGTTGGATGTTCATCAGACTGGATGGCATCGGGTTCCATATACACAATTTCCCAGATGTGCCCGTCTAAATCCTGGAACCCGTGAGCATACATAAACCCGTGATCTTGCGGGTCGTTGTAAGTTGTACCACCCGCTGCGATCGCGTTGCTCACCATCTCATCAACAGCAGTTCGACTTTGACTCGACAAACACACTAATACCTCAGTGCTTTTCCTTGCATCACAAATAGCATTCGGTGTGAAGGATTTGAATCGATCGTGAGTCAAAAGCATCACAAAAATGTCATCACTCACAATCATGCAAGTTGTGGTTTCATCCGTGAATTGGGGATTGAAGCTGAAGCCAAGTTTTGTAAAAAAGTCGATGGATTGCTTCAGATTCTTGACAGGTAGATTGACAAAGATTTTTCTAGACATGATTTCTCCAATGATGTGGTTCTAATGTGAGCAGCAATCGGTCTAATCCACGACTTTCAGACGTTGGTACTTCATGGATAACCGCTACTTCTTGAGGTCAATCAAGGGCAAACGAGCCAGTCTGAAGTTTTCCTGCACGCCGATAGACACTAACAATAGTGCCTTTGCTTGTGCTGCTAGAACTGACAAGTTTCAGCATGGATGGAACGGTGCCAGAGCCAAACAGCCGTTTGCCAGTTCCGAGAGTGACAGGAAAGATGAGCAGTCGATATTCATCAATCAGATCATGCTGAATCAGGGTTTGAGCCAGTCCGCAACTACCATGAACTTGAATTTCGCCTGAATAGCGTTGTTTCAGTTCATCAACTTCCTGAACGACATCGCGAATGAGTGAAGAGTTATGCCAATCAAATGTCGTCTTCGTTCGTGAAGCGATGTACTTTGGTAGTGAATTCAGTTTGTTGGCAACGAGTTCGTCTGTGTCGGTGATGCGGGGCCAGTGAGCGGCGAAAATGTCGTAGGTGGTGCGTCCCAGCAAGAATGCTTCTACCTTTGAGAAAATGTCATCTATTGTCTTTCCCATTTCCTCATCGGCATGGGGAACCAGCCAACCCCCATAAGAAAAGTCGCCAGTTGTATCTTCACTTGGACCACCGGGAGCCTGCATCACTCCATCCAGGGTCAGAAACGTCGTTAATGTTAGTTCAGCCATCATTTACCTCTTGTAGGTAGTTTCCAGGCGATCGCGTGTTACCCCCATTTGAGCCACGATCGCTTGAGCTTGCTGTAATATTGCTCTCCTAACTGATGTCGTCTGCTGCACGCTCGATCGCCCCAATGTCAATTTTGACCATTTGCATCATTGCCTCCTGGGCACGTCGAGCACGGTTTGCATCGGGGTCATTGATTAATTCAATCAATCGCTTAGGGACGATTTGCCAGGAAAGTCCCCATCGATCTTTGAGCCATCCACAGGCGACTTCCGAACCACCCTCTGTGAGAGCAGCCCAGAGGCGATCGACTTCAGCTTGATCATCACAATGGATTTGAAACGACACGGCTTCAGTGAACGGAAACTGCGGTCCACCGTTTAGCCCCACGTATTGCATACCAGCTAACGTGAATTCGACCGTCAAGACCATCCCGGCAGGTCCACTCGGCGTGTCAGCCGGAGACTTCAAAATGCGATCGATGCGCGAATCCGGCAGCAGTGAGACATAGAACATAGCTGCATCCTCGGCATTGCCGTTGAACCATAAACAGGGGATGATTTTTTGAGTTGTTAGCACTGGAGCCCTCCTGTTAAATTTCTGTCTTTAAAAGGATGTTTGGAAATACAGAGATAGACAACCTCTTTGATGTTTGATCCCCACTGCCCCTTTAAAGAAGGGGAAAGATTTGCTCAAAGTCCCCCTTTTCAAGGGGGATTTAGGGGGATCGAAGAGATGACAACGTAGCAAATAGCGCGTTCTAAACATTCTCTAAGTAGCTGATGTCAAAAGCTACACATCAACAATCATCTCGAAGCCACCATAGATCATCCGCTTGCCATCGAACGGCATTTCAGCATTTTGATTCTTTTCAGGCTGCATACGTGGGTCTGCCATAACTTTCTTCCACCCTTCATCTCTAATTTCACGAGAGGGCCAGAGAATCCAGGAAAAGCAAACGGTCTCATCTGCCTGACACTTAACAGCTAAAGGAAATGATGTGACTTCACCTTCAGGAACGTCATCTCCCCAACATTCAATCAACTTGAGTGCCCCGTATTCTTTAAATACGATCGCCGTGCTCTCTGCATGTTGCTTGTAAACTTCTTTGTTGACTGTAGGAACTGCTAAAACAAAACCATCAACGTAAGGCATTAGATTTCTCCTTGCAATAGGGTTGCAGTGTTTGTCTGTGCAATTGCACAAATCACGTTATTTTTTGCGATTCTAGATTTATTCGTTTGCCTGTAATTTCTGGAGATACTCATCCAGGCGATCAAAACTCTGTTCCCACAATTGACGATAGTGTTCTAGCCAGTCTGCTAAATCCTTCAGCGGTTCCGGATTGAGTTGGCAGGGTCGCCATTGGGCATCTCGACTGCGGGTAATCAGTTGAGCACGTTCTAATACTTTGAGATGCTTGGAAACGGCGGGTAGACTCATCTCAAATGGTTCAGCGAGTTCTGTGACGGTAGCTTCTCCCTGAGCAAGTTGCGCCAGAATTGCCCGACGGGTGGGATCAGCAAGAGCAGCAAGGGTTGCACTCAAAGAATCAGTGGACATTAAAATTTAACCGCGCAGTTAATTAACCATTAGGTTAAATGTACTACTCCGATCTGTCAAGGGCAACCTCCACTGTTTTGGTGAACTTTTGTATGGCTTTAAGTGTTCTCTAACGTTTAGTCAGTGGGGCGACTTCAGGAGTAACAGAGTGGTGCAGCCCAATTGGAGTTTCAACTAGCAGTGAAACCTGGAGCGCACACAGCCCAAGCAGTTGGAAGACAAAGCGTGCAACATGAGAATACTCCCACTGGTTGCGAACTTGAAACCAGTTTGCAGGAACGGATTGAGGAGACCATTGAAAGATCTCCCGATTCATTGGTTCTGTAAACACCAGAAAAACAACGAAGAAGGCTAACTGAGATCTTGCACCAGTTTCAACAAGGGGTTGCCAAAGAAGGAAAAATCTGAAAGAAAGGGCGTAATCAAAATTTAACTGAACGGTTATGGAAACCATTGTTCAACACGCCCAAGGATTAGTGTATAGCCTG
>DVDV01000179.1 GCA_015296075.1 Leptolyngbyaceae cyanobacterium M33_DOE_097
CAGTCACCTGTTCTCAATCAGACATGCTACTGCAAATATTTGCAACTGTAGGGCTCATTGACAAGAACTTGACCTAGAGCGTGGCAGCAAGTCACGGAAAATTAGGGCCTCTGGCGATTCCTTATCCCGAACTGACGTTAATTAAGGCCACCAGAAAGTAGTGCTGAATTTGTCTGCCAAAAAGATGGCTTGTAGCGTTATTGGCGACTGACAAGTGGGAACTCTATTTCTTAATCGCTTTACTCAATCCCGCTGTCAGTTCCAATTGGAGGTATCATTTTCTCGCGTTAATTAGAAACGTAGCCAACTATGAAGTCGAGACTTTTATCGCTGTTTCTACTGTTCTTGATTGCCAGTTGCAAATCTGCACCTAACTTAAGAGGCAAGTATGAATCTGTCAGCTCAGGGCTAGAGTTTACGTCAACGGGTGAGGTGCGAACCGATTTTAGAAATCCTAAATACAGCGATTTTGTTAGAAGGTATAAGCTCTATCCCGACGAGCAAGGCTACTTGATCAAGATGTTTGACGCGATCGGCACGAGCAATAAAAGAATCAAAGTATTGAAAGACGGGATTGTTTTAGAAGATTTGGATGGAGATAAGAAATCAGTAGAATATCGTAAGGTTGAACGGTTCTCTTGGGAGTAGAAAAGGAGTTAAGAAAACAATGATGCAGCATATCAAAAAACGCTATCTTTTCTTGTTCTTCCTTAGTCTTGTTATCGTTAGCTGCCAGGGAAATTCTGTCGATCGCACACTTTACGTATCTAGCACCTGTGCCTCTAAGCAAGTTGAAAATACACAAGTCCATTATGTGTCAATTAAAGACAAACCCACTCTGGTGATTTGGGCTGATTATGTTGGCACTGAAGCTAATACTTGCCAGTCGCCATACAAGGGATCTTACAAAGGCGAAATCAGTGAAGGAGCTAGACGCATTGACTGGGAATGGGGTAGCCCAGACGGAAAGCAAAATATTGTGGCAATTAACGGAATTCAATTTGTTTTTGATAAAGGAAACGTGTTTTTAGTCAATATCAAAGGAGATGATCGAATTCAACAGCTTCAACGTGATCTCAAGTCAGGCTCAAATACTGTCGAACGACTGAGCAAGGATGATTCAGAGATCCAAAAGTTTGTTCAGTCTGCGAATCAACCATAAAGTCTAATCAGTCTAGTTCGCTTCAGTTCAAGCAGTCTTTGTCAAACTTCAACATTCATTAAAAAAGCCCTCCAGACAGAGGGCTTGCAATCACTAGAGCAAGTAAAGCTGTGTGAACTTAGGAGCGTGATACCGAAAGCGTTACTTCGCCTTCGTTGTCATCAATAAATGTATCGATGAAGAACGCGGACAGAGTTGCAGGTTCAATCACTTCTAAGATCAACTCATCTTCGTAACCATTTAAGGTCGTCCAGGTTGCAGGAACAGGCACATTCGTCTTCTTGTTGATGACTTTGCCACCATAGATCCACAGTAAGACCCAGGGTTCACCAACATGGCCGACCTCTTTCTTATAGTCAAAGGCTCCATCTTTGATGCGCACTTTGTAGATACCTGGTTCAAGCTTGGTCGAAACCGCCTTTTGTTGGATGTTGTTCATCTCTTCGGGGGTGAGCAGGTAGCAGTTACCCCGATTGTGAACCTTAATCGCTTGGGTCACACCAGGCGCAGGTTTAAAGCCACCACTGGGAACCCGAATATGGTTTGAACGAGCCAACTTAATCCAACGCTGGTCAGCCGTTTCATAACCAACTTCTGCAATGTAGTCGCGATCGAGCGAAGGCACTGGCAGAATGCGATCGTTATCCTTCTCATCCCAGCCAAAGACTTGCACGTTGTGGGCCGGGGTATGATCCATATCGATGCCAGTCACGTCATAAAAACGAACCTGTGGCTTCACGCCACCCTCTGTTTTCGCGCTTGCTTTCGCGGCATCTGGCACTTGCCAGTAAGCATAGGCTTGCTTGGTGCCCCGCGCACTTAACGTCATACGGCTTTCATCCGGCGATTTGTCTTTACCCACCAAACCCGCAACCGCTGCGGCACCTGCAACAGCACCCGCAACTGGAGCGATCGCACCCAGATTTAGCCCACCATTAGAAGATGGGGGTGCTGCCACGTCAGGAGCGGCTGGAGCCGTTACCACCGCTTCGACATCACCAGGTTTGCAGGCAGGCACCCGCACATACTCCGAGCGGCAGAGCGGCAACCACCCACCCGACTCTGTGGTGTAGCCCACTTCTACTAAGTAATCGCGATTGTCAACCGGAATCGGGATATGCCGATCAGGATCCGACTCGCTGCATTCAAATTGTTCAATCCGATTCGCGGGTTCACGATCCAAATTAACGCCCGTTACGTCATACAGCCGCACCATCAAGTTTTTGCCGCCTTCAGCCTTGAGCGCATTTTTAGCGGACTCTGGCACTTCCCAATAAGCGTAGGCATCCCGACAGGTACGTGGAGTGAGGATGACGCGGCTCTCAGCCGTTTCAGCGCGATCGCCCAGTAAACCAGGAATTGCCGCCGCTCCTGCTGCCGCCGCTGCCACCCCGATCGCTGGCACAACCGAAGGAATGGTCGGGGGTGTAACCGTTTCTATCGGGCTGACCGTTGTGTTCAGCACATCCGGCTTACAGGCAGGCACCCGCACATGCTCAGAACGGCAAAGCGGCAACCAACCGCCATCATCGGTGGTGTAACCCAACTCAACGAGATAGTCGCGATCGTCTTGGGGAATGGGGATGTGCAGGTCAGGGTCAGACTCTTTGCAGTCAAACTGCTCAACTCGATGAGCCGGAGTTTTGGTGTAGTCAATTCCAGTGACATCGCAGAGTCGCGCTACCAGCTTCTTACCACCTTGACGCTTCAGCGCATCCTTCGAAGCCTGGGGTACTTCCCAGTAGGCGTAAGCATTGCGGCAGTCGCGTGGTGTCAGGATGATGCGACCTTCAGGCGTTACCGGGGGCGCGATCGGCGCCGCGACTGGGGCTGCAACTGGAGCTGCACCGCCACGGGGTCTGAGGAACCAAAACAGCAAGCCTGCTAACGGAAGCAGTAATAACCACCAGGGGAAGCCGCCCCGCTGTTCAGCCGCTGTCGTCGCCGCAGGAGCCTGTGAAACGGTCTCACTGGGGCTGGCTTCAGGTGATGCAACTGCCTCAGGGCTTACGGCTGGGTCAGGAGAAGCCTCACCGATCGCCTCTGCTACCACTTCTTGACCTGGATCCGATGTCGCAAAGCCTAAAAATGCTTGCGTACCGGGTTTTAAGTCTTTGGTATAGGCATAGCCGCGCGGTTGTGAGTAGGGATAACGCGGATCGGTGGGCAGCGTTTTGTGCATTTCCAAAATGCGAACACTCGGATTTTCAAGCACCTGGTCAGCAATCACATAGCTAATGCCATTAGTGCCCAGTTCTTTAACGATCTCTTCGGGAGTATCATCCGCCGCTTTTACCGCGTTCGGCCCAGCAATAAAAGGCTTCCCTTCAAATACTTTGTATTTGCTCAACGATAGGCGAGTGTCGCTCTTATCGGGATGGTCAACAAACTTGATTGGTCCTGGCTGACCGCCGACTTGCTTCCAGTCGGTGATCTCGCCACGAAAAATCTTGGCAAACTGGTCGAAGGTAAGGTTGCCATTAAAGGGGTTTTCGGGCGAGACGATGATGGCTACTTTACCGCGCTGTAGCAGGGTTTGTTGCAGCCCCTCGGCCTTTTCTTTATCAGTCAAAGGCCGCCCGATCGCCGCCAGGTCAATCTTGCCACTGGTCAGGGCATCAAGAGCATCGACGGTACTACTACCTGCGAGAGTGACATCGGTGCCTGCATACTTTTCTTCAAAGCGCTTTTCGAGAGCCGCATTGGGCACAGCCATGCTGTTAGAGCCATCCACCACGATCTTCGTGCCGTCTGGTAGAGAAGCGGGCAGTTTAAATAGGGGAGTGGTTGCTTCTTGGGCGATCGCAGGCAACACTTTAATGGTTTCAGCTAAGGGTTTTGCACCCGCTGCCATTGCCACCATCAGCACTGATGCTTGAATAATTGTTTGTTTTCGTTTCATTTTCATCACACTCTTGTTTGCTAGGAAAGCATGAACAAATCCGGGTGGTCGGTAGGTGGGGAGTAAGCCTGGTAAGCCGACGAGCCTTACCAAACCGAGTTTTGAAAGGGAGATTATTAGACCCGCGTAATCGATAGCGTTAATTCGCCAGCGTTGTCTTCTAAGTAGGTATCAAAGAAAAAGGCATTCAACGTAGCCGTTTCTAGCACTTTGAGTTCGAGGCTGTCGTCTGCGCCATTTAAGCTGGCCCAGGTCGCAGCGACTTCGACATCGGTTTGACTATTGATCACCTTGCCACCATAAATCCAGAGCAAAACCATCGCCTCACCGGCATAACCCGACCCAGCAATGTAATCAAATACGCCTTCCTTAATCTTGATGGTGTGAGTCCCAGGCTCTAGCTTGACCGCAACGGCTGTGTCTTCTAACCGCTTCATCTGCTCAGGGGTAAACAGATAGCAATTGTCTTTACTGTGAACCTTAAGTTCGCGAACAACTTCCATGAACGTATCCTCACTGGTAGCAACTGTGCATCTAAACGGGTAAAGGCTCTTGCGACTATGCCTGAGCATATTCCTGCTGAGCCGTCAGGTTTGGCTCAATCTGCCAAATGTCTTGGCAGTAGCCATAAATGGCGCGATCGCTCGAAAATCTGCCGATGCGAGCAGTGGTGTTAATCGAGCGGCGAAGCCACCCTTCGCGATCGCGAAAGGCTTGCCCAACCTGAGCCTGACAGAGGCTATAAGCCTGATAATCTGCCAGAACCATATAGGGGTCGTGAGCAAGCAACTCATCGGTGAGCGGCTTAAACAAACTCCCGTTCCCTAGAGAATAATCCCCTGCATTGAGTCGATCAACAACCTCTTTCAATTCGGGAATTGCATCATAAACGCTCCAGGGCTTGTAACCGTTGGCTCGCAACTCTGACGCTGCCGTCGTTGTAAGCCCAAACGAAAACATATTTTCAGCCCCAATTTCATTGCGCACTTCCGGCACTACGCCATCGGGGGTCGCCAATAACACGGCGCCATTCATGCCAAACATCAAGCTTCCTGTGCCACAGGCTTCTGTACCCGCGAGGGATAGATGCTCTGACACGTCAGCTGCGGGATAAAGCTTTTGAGCCAGCTTTACAGTCAGGTCAGGCAAAAAGGCAACCTGCAAACGTCCAGCCATATCGGGGTCATGATTCACCAGCCCGGCGATCGCGTGAATCAGCTTGATCATCAGCTTCGCCATTGAATAGTCGGGTGCGGCCTTCCCGGCAAAGATAAAGACACGCGGCGGCATATCCAGATTAGGATTCGCCTTGATCTGGTTATAAAGCGTCAGAATGTGCAAAGCATTCAGGTGTTGGCGCTTATATTCGTGCATGTCCATCACTTGCAGGTCAAACAGCGCCTCTGGGTTAACCGTTAAGCCAAGCTGCTGCTCGATCAGGCTGGCTAAGTCGCGCTTTGCTGCTTGTTTTATCTGCCACCATTCCTGCCGAAAGTCAGCGTTGTCGATAAAAGCGCCCAGCCGACGCAATTCGTCAAGATTTGTGACCCAGCTATCGCCAATCTTGCTGGTAATGAGCGCTGCCAAACGAGGATTGCTCACCAACAAGAACCGACGTGGCGACACGCCATTGGTTTGGTGACTAAACTTCTCTGGGAAAAGTTGGTAGTAATCAGGCACCAGGGAGTGCTTCAGCAAATCGGTGTGGAGCTGCGATACACCATTCACGGCATGACTACCCACACAACCTAAATGCACCATGCGCACAAATTTCTCGTTGCTCTCATCAATCAGCGATAGCCGACTGGCGAGGGCATCATCACCGGGGTTCGCCTCTCGGATGCCATTTAAGAAGCGGCAGTTAATGCCCAGAATGATCTCATGGTGGCGTGGTAATAGGCTGTTGAGTAACGGCAGCGAATAGTAGTACTGATCAAGTGCTTCCGGTAAAAGGCTGTGATTGGTATAGGCACAAGTCCTTTGTGTGAGTTCCCAGGCTGCATCCCACTCCAGGGCATACTCATCCATCAACAGGCGCATCAGTTCTGCGATCGCGATGATGCTATCGGTGTCATTCAGCTGCAGGGTAAACCGCTCTGGTAGGTTCTCGACAGTGCCACCTCGACTCAGGTGCGATCGCACCACATCCTGCACTGAGCAAGCCGTAAAGAAGAACTGTTGCTTGAGCCGCAACTCCTTACCCCATTGCTCCATATCGCTCGGATAAAGCACATTCGAGAGGTAATCAGCCCCTTCAGCTCGCCACAACCGCATCACGTTGGCACTGTGGTTGTGATAACCCGGAATCAGCGTGTCATAGGGAATGCCTCGAATCACTTCAGCAGGTACCCAGCGCATCCGAAAACGACGCTGGTCATCAATGTAGGCTTCCGTTCGCCCACCAAAGCCAATCTCAACCGTAGATTCGGGCCGCTCGATTTCCCAGGGGTTGCCGTACTGCAACCAGCGATCTTCAGCCTCAACCTGCCAACCATCCTGAATCTCTTGATCGAAGATGCCCCGTTCATACCGAATGCCATAGGCGATCGCAGGAACTCCCAGGGTTGCCATTGAGTCGAGGTAGCAGATGCCCAGGCGACCTAAATCACCCCGACCTAAACCGGGTTCTTCCTCAACTTCGATCAAGCGGCGCAGATCAAAACCGAGGTTTTGGCTGACTGTTGCAGCGCGATCGTAGACACCCAGAGCAATCAGCGCATTCTCTAAGTGGGGGCCGGGGAGATACTCCGCTGACAGATAACCGATGATGCGGCGATCGCTCGTCTCCAATGCCATTGTCGGAAGTTGGGTGATCGATTGTCCTAAATGGTTGTGAATCAGCGTTGCCAATGCGAGATAAGCGTCAGTATCGGTCGCCTCTGCCGGAGTTTTGCCACGACTCGCCAGGTAATCGATGATCAGCGGCTCCCAAGCGTCACCTGATGTCGCAGCTACCTCAGCGATCGCGGGTGCAGTTGTTGTATCAACATCCGGCGCAATTTGGGGAGCAGGTTCCGCAACCTCAACTACGGATTCGGCAATTGCTTCTGGTGCTTCAAATTCAGCCGTCTCTGTCACAGGTTCGATGAGTGGCTCAGTCACCGCCTCAACAGCTGCCTCCACTGGAGCGGGTTCAGCCTCCACTCGCACAGCCCGCTCAGGAGCCAGCTCAGCCAAGCGAGCGTAGGACACAGTGGCTTCGTCGGTGCGGCCTAACTTCACCAACGCCTCGCCTCTGCCTTGCAACGCGTCCAGTGTGTCAGGTGCAATTGCCAAGACTCGCTCAAAGCTAGCCAGAGCTTCGGGCGATCGCCCCAGCGCCAACAAGGTCTTGCCTTGAGCCAGCCAGGCCTCGTAATAATCTGGTTTTTCTTCAACTGCCTGGTTCAAATAGGGCAGCGCCTCGGCATAGCGCCCCGTAACCATGAGCTTGACCCCCTCTTCGTAGAGTTTGAAGATGGTTGGCAACGCGATCGCGGGTGTCACCGTACTCGTTACTTCTGCAACTGTTGGTGCAGCAGGTTCCGCTTCTGGGACTGGCTCAGGCTCAGGTGCAGCTTCTAGTGCGGGTGTTTCGTTAACGATAGAGGCTGTGATCACTTCAGGAGTCGCGGCTGGTTCACTCGCTACCACTTCGGCTGGAGCCTCGGTTGTAATCGCGCGTGTGGTAATGGACTGAGCCGGTTCAACCGATTCGCTGCTGCGTCGATTGAGGAAGCGCAAAATGCCCTGAAGCAAAACGCCCAAAAGCACCAAAGGTAATAACAGCAAGCCAAACCAGTAAAAGACACCGCCTTTGCCTCTGGGTAGGTAAGCATCATCAGCCGGGGGGACTGCTGTGATTTCAGGCAGTTTGATGGCAGGCTTTGGCTTCAAGGCAGTGGCGATCGCCTTTGCTTCTTCAAGCTTGGCTGTACCGACAACGGCTTGCCCTGTGGGTGCATTGGCAAAGTCAACAAACGCCGCAGCGGTAGAGTTAGGCTTCTTCTTATAGGCGTAGCCGCGCACCTGCGAATAGGGATAAAGCGGATCGTCAGGTAAGGCTTCATGCATCACGACCAGCTTGACAAAACGCACGAAGTCTTGATTCACCAGTTGCCCGGCGATCGCGTAGCTAATTCCATCCCGGCCCAACGCTTTGATCACAGCGGCAGTGTCATCCGTTTCCAGCCGAATCACACTCTCACCCGTGACCAACCCGTCTGGCTGAAAGATGCCGTAGCGACTGAGGGCAATGCGCGTGTCACTTTCGAGCGGGCGATCGATGACGCGAATCGCCCCTTCAGGCCCACCTACCTCAGACCAGTCGGTGATTTCGCCCCGCAAAATTTGAATGAATTGTTCAACGGTTAAGTTGCCCTTAAACGGATTGTTTTTGCCTACGATGACGGCAATTCGCTCTTGGCTGAGGGGAATTTCAACTAAGCCCTTCGCCTTTTCTGAATCGGTCAAGCGGCGACCGATCGCAGCCAAATCGATATCCCCCTCAATCAACTCTTGAATGGCGGTTTCTGTCCCATTTTTATCGACATCAACGGAGATATCTGGGTACTCCTCCTCGTAACGCTGCTTGAGCAATTGGTTAATTACTTGCATATCGCTAGAGCCATCAATGCGCAGAGTTGCTGTCTGAGTTGGCTCTGCTAGTTGAGGAATCTCGTCGAGCGCATCTGCCCAAGCAAGCAGAGGAAAGATTGCCCACGTACCGGCTAGCAGGCTAAGGAGCAGGAGAAAACGAGTCATAGAAGTCTGTAATTGCCGCATAGTCATCGTTTAGGTTTAAGCGTTGCAAGGTCTCAGGCTCATCCAGTTAGGTCGTAAATCGCAGAAGCGAATTTAGAGCGCAAATCCAAATGGTGTGCTTCTAGAAAGGGCAGGTCGCCAGTTAAGCACAGTCACTTACTCAGTTGAAATCAGGGTTTGTCGGATGTTAAGCGAAACACAAACCACCAATGTCAACAATTGAATCGCTCTCTAAATAAATAAAGAGAACCCTAAAGACCAGGGCTGTTGGGCAATTCAACGGATCAAAAGCTCACCTATCGGAAATCAGAGCAGTAGAACAGTGGCCTGAAGCCATAAGCTTCATAGCCTGATCTATCACCCTTGAAAGAAGCCGAATTTAGGTAGAGGTTGCTGGTCGAGTAACGTGAATCTCACTCAACGGAAATTTAGAATATTTACGGAGGAAATACAAGTAAACTCTCCCTTCTTTTTGAGATTTCTTGGAATTTTGCGTCGTTGCATTTTTGCAGCAAATCCTCTTTTAAGGGAGTCTTAATTTTTAATTAAAAATTTGGGATCTTAATTTCGCACAGAAAGCAAAACTTGTTAGGACAACCTTCGAGCGATCGCACTCAAAATCCTACATTTATATCAGCATCGTTTCTCAAAACTTGAAATCACATAAGTTTCTACTGTTGTTAAAGGTGACGTAGAAGACACTTTCTCGTCTTAATTCTTGTTAATTCATGACACTTTAAACAAATCCTGGTAAGCCAATTGCCTTGTATCTATCTTGCGATAGTTTTTGGGTTGACAGGATGTAAAGTTAAACGAAGGCGTGGGGCAATCGCCTATTCCACTAAAGAACTCTGTTGCCTATCAACCTGACGCTGACGGAGCCAGTAATCAATTGCAACATAAACCAGGCCGACAACTAGAAAACCAAGTGCCACAAAACAGGCATTGCGAAAAACAGTCGAGTAGCCCAACTGCCCAACATCAATAAACGGATAAGGATAAAATCCAAAGATTGCTCCCCAAAACAGCGCCCAGACCGCAAAGCCCAGCGGAAACAGGAGCCATCGCAGGGCATCTTTCCAGGTGAGCTGCCCTTTGGGTGTGAACAGTAACCAGTCCAACATATAGAGAATCGGCATCACATAATGCAGCAGCACGTTTGCTAGCAGCGCTAAACCTTGGGGATCCCACAACTGATCAAGAATGAGGATGTAAACAATTGCCGTAATTGAAATGTAGACTGCAACGCCTCCTTTGACTTTGGGCTGGGTCAAGCAGCGCACAAGCGGATGACCCGATCGCACCAGATGAGCCGTAAACACACTTGCAACCAGGATGTTGCTCAAAATGGTGAAGTAATCAAAAAACTTCATTACGCCTGTAATGGGTGATGCGCCACTTTCAATCGCGGTTTGAACCAGCAGACAAAGCTGAAGCATCAGGGCGAACCATCCACTGACAACTGAAAAGGCTCGATACAGGTGTCTGAAATTCATTCTCTTAAATTTTCCCTGTAATACACCGAGGAGATTGAGGCGCGCGAATGAATCAATCCGCAACTAATAGGGACGGGTTTAGCCGACCCATCTGTAACCCTGCAATGGACTGAACGGTAAGACCTGCCCTTACCAAGCAGCGAACTTATTTAATTTCCATTTCTTAGGGGCTTTCACTACATTACTCTAAGGACAAAATTTAACTCTAAACTTTTGAGTTAACTGCGAACTGATCGAAATCCAAGACCTCAATGAATTGCGTATCCTAATTTTGAACCCAAATTTAAGGTGTTGATTATTACAGAGTATTTTAAGGATGGGTCGCTTGTAGACGCGCGATCGCACGATAACAAGGGCAAACGTAAAATGATCCTTAAAGCCGAGAAAAGATCTTTTTCAGCAAAAGCTCTCATTTCACTCAGGAGAAACTCATTTTTCTCAAAAAATTGCCGCTACAGTAAAAGCTAGACTACTTTTTTGCTTCAAACTTGATGCATTCACGATGCGCTAATTCGACGCCGATTGAGTTCGGCAGTCCCCTACTTCAAAACTCGACAAGTCATGACCACTCAACACCAAGCCGACGTGCATGGTAGGAACCACCCGATGACAACTCACATTCTATTGGTCGAAGATGAAGTCAAGCTTGCCCGGTTTGTCGAGTTGGAGCTAACTAGCGAAGGCTATCAGGTGAGTGTCGCCCATGACGGGATGGCAGGCTTGTCATTAGCGCGTGAGGCAGAACCGGATTTGGCGATTTTAGATTGGATGTTGCCAGGTCTAACAGGCATCGAGCTATGTCGGCGGCTTCGGGCAACGGGGAGCAAAGTTCCTGTGATTTTGTTGACTGCGCGGGATGAAGTGAGCGATCGCGTCACGGGCTTGGATGCTGGGGCTGATGATTATGTTGTGAAACCCTTTAGTATTGAAGAATTACTGGCTCGCATTCGCGCTCACCTACGCCGTACCCAAGAATCAGACGACGATCAGTTGCAATTTGAAGACTTGACTCTCAATCGACGCACCCGTGAGGTCTATCGCGGACAACGGGCGATCGAACTAACAGCCAAAGAGTTTGACTTACTGGATTATTTGTTGAGTCATCCCCGACAAGTTTACACCCGTGATCAAATTCTTGAAAAAGTCTGGGGTTACGACTTCATGGGTGACTCCAACATTATTGAAGTCTACATTCGCTACTTACGTTTGAAGTTAGAAGAACAAGGCGAAAAAAGATTAATCCATACAGTGCGTGGTGTTGGCTACGCTTTACGTGACTAGCCTCAAAAACAAAACCCAGACCCGCCCAAATAAGGAGGAATAGTCTGGGTTTCAACGTTAAGCTAACCGCTTGTTATCTTCTTCTTAAGCCTCTTGAACGGCTACCAAAACCACTACCAAAACCACGGTTACGGCGATAATTTCGGTTTGAGTCACTGTTTGATCGCCGCAGCGTTGAAGACCCAAAACCAGAGCCAGATGAGCGATCGCTCTGAGAAGCTTTAGGTCTGTTTGAGCTGGATGTCGGGGTTCTTAACTGCCCCGTTGAGCGAAACACTTGACGGTTGCGCACTTCAGCGGGAGGGGCATTGTACCGAGTCTGGTAACGGTTTACTGCCTGGTCGTAGCTTGAGCCATAACCACCAAAGCCGGACAAACCGCCTCTAGAGTAAATGGGTGGCACATAGTATTGAGGCGTGAACAGTAGACTGCCAAGCGCCTGACCCGCGAGCGCACCTGCAAATGGAGTCCAAAAGCTCGACTCTTGCCGCACTACAACCGTCTCTCGCTGCTGCGTCTGAGGGTTGACCTGGGTTTCAGTGACGTTATGGACGTACTCAATCTTAAAATCTTCCGTCAAATGCAAGGATGGCTGACCCTTTTCAACCTTGAAATAGCTCTTTTTGCCAGCCTTCACTTCTGCTTCAGTCAAGCGAGCCATGCGCAAGTTGTTAGCCCGAAACACAGAAGATTCACCCGGTTTTGTGTCGAGTAAAACCACGCTGTACTCGCCAGTCCCATCGTTGTAGGTGGCCTGCTGCACCCCGTATTGCCCATCTGAAAGGCGGTTTTGGCTTTGGCGAGTCTCTCCAGTAGCGGCTGGGCTTGCTTCTGGCTGAGGGTTTGATTCATTTAATACAGCACCACCACAACCAACGGTTGTGATCAGCATTGTCAGAGCCAATGAATAAGTTAGAGTTTTGCGCAGCATAGAACAGTAGGAGTCCGTTAGCGAACGAATTGGAAAAAGCGAGCAAGTCAGACAGATCTAGATAGAATAATGTCTTAGGCTTCCTATCCTAGCGCACGCGCAAGTCTTGCATCTATCTCAGATGGAGTATTGATTACACCCACAAATCAGTACGGTTAGCTAACAAAGAGCGATCGCCAGGTTCATCCAGTTCGGCTAGAAGACGATTGACACTACACATTTCAAAATCAACAAGCCAAAATCAACAGGGAAGCCATAAAAATCTAGCGAGAGAGTTTTGGCTCAACAACATTTGGAAAATTCTTAAAGTTACGTCGTACCCAATTCATTCCCACTTCGTTGTTCAACATTATTTTCTGTGGCGTATCTGCGTATAACTTCCCTAAAATATCTGCATCTTGGTCAACCACAACTTTAGAGAAATTAAGAAAGGTCTTACCTAATACTTTAAATACAGGATGATTTGGTTGAGCAAAAAGCAGAACATAAGTCCGGGTGAGGTTTTCAGCTTCCGGGATGAAGAGATGACACTGAGCTACTTTGCCAAAAGATGTCTCACCATAGAAGATGACTAGAGAAGGAAAGTAATTTTCTAAATGGGCTTTAATTTGTGCTGGCAATAAAAATAAGTCAGGTCTTCTCAACTTTTCTAGCAAACCGTAAGGGGCTGTCGGCATCTCATAAAAAGCATGAGAATGCAGCCCATTATCAATGAATTGTTGAAAGTTGACTTCGGTGATGCGAAAAAGATCGCGATGGGTACCATTTTGGTGATTATAGTCATGCATAATGAGCAGCATTGTTAGCAAATCAGTCTCAATGCTGAGATCGCCCGTATGCCCTACTAGCGAGTAGTTCTCTGCAATCTCATTTAGCACAGTCGGAATCGGTACTTTTGGCTCAAATCCTCCATAAGACCAAATAAAATCACCTTGGAAGATCAGCTCAAGCGGCTTAAGTTGAGGCAAAGTCTTTTTACTGGAGCCTGGCAAGATCGTGCAACCTTGTGAGGCAAATGCTAACGCATGAAATGGGCAAACGACCTTGCTTGTACCGTCTGCTTGTGGCTCACACCAACCCTCTGACAGCATGGCACCCATATGGGGGCAAGCATTGGGCAGAGCGAAAACGTCACCCTTCGCATCTTTCCACATGACGTAATCAGTGCCGTAGAGCGAAATTTTTTGGGGTTGGTTCACATTCAGCATCGATTTGTGCGCCAACAACCACGGCGCACCCGGAAGCATCGACTGCATAGCATCCTCCAAAGAAGATAAAATTGTGAAAATTCCGTCGTGTTTTAAAAATATGACAGAAAGTTCACGTTCGTCAAGCAGTTTTCGACGGCAACCGAAACAACAAAGAGGCAAAGAACGGGTCGAAAAAATCTTAGAAGCTGCCGCAATGGTCTTCGATGAGGTTGGCTATGAGGCTGCAACAACCCACCTGATCGCTGCACGAGCGGGGACGGCGATCGGGTCTTTGTATCAGTTCTTTCCTGACAAGGCTGCCATCTTTAAGGCAATGGAGTTGCGTCATACCGAGCGGGTGAAAGCAATGTGGGCGCAGATTGATATTCCCGCGATCGCCCAGTTACCCTTACGCCAAATGATCCATTCCCTGACAATCAGCGTGGCAGAGCTAT
The DNA here is from genome assembly GCA_015296075.1 of Leptolyngbyaceae cyanobacterium M33_DOE_097. Lineage (GTDB taxonomy): Bacteria > Cyanobacteriota > Cyanobacteriia > Leptolyngbyales > Leptolyngbyaceae > DSRU01. The sequence continues at coordinate 14,161 of DVDV01000179.1, forward strand.
TTGAGCAGCCTGTTTCGCGAGTTGTCTTTGTGCAGTTTTACTTGGCACGCGAAATTTTTCAATCCATTGATGAAAGCATGACCCAGGAAGCGATCAACTTTACCGCCAACATTTTGCAGCAACGCAACCCGGCTTTGCCAGAAGCAACCCATCAACTCCTTGCTGAGGTCTGTGTCCACAGTAGTAATGCTGTCATGTTAGCGGCTCTCCGTAGCCCTGACCCAGAACACCAACAACGGTTAGGACAACAAATTGAGGAACTGCTGATTTCATATTTAGAACCACACATGGGAGATCAGCAGCTCAAAAATGTAATGAAAGTAATGATATGCCCTCATTGCCAGTCCGATCAGTTATCTAAAAACGGCTATCGGCGCGGCAAACAATGCTATCGCTGCAAAGACTGTGGAAAACAGTTTGTCGAAAATCCCCGCGATCGCACTGCTAGACATTCACTTTAAAGCGACGGCAACCCAGCACTCTGTTGTCGGTTCTATCGCGCGCTCAAGTTTTTCTGGATGGTGAGTCGAGTCTACAAATTCTGCAAAAGTGTTTCGCGTTTTCATCGCATCGCGATTAGAGACAACACCCCTGAGACGGAGATACCGAAAATCATATCTAGACTCAGTAATACCAATTCTTCAAAACTGGGCTATAGATGATTATCTGTAAGAGCGGTATTTCCTTAGGAAACGCTACACGAACGCGAACCACCCTTATGAGGATCTGTAAATGGGATTTAGAGAATTGGTATAACGCCATTTTCTGACTATCGTGGTCTTTGGGCGATCGCCCTGAACTAAAGCGTTTCGGCCCAAAAAACACAAATTTCTGATGCAGAACCTCCAGTTTGCTTTACCCTAGATCCTCTGAGGATAAGCACCTTCACTACTTCCCACACTGGAGTCAACCGGAGATGGATCTCTGCCAAATTATCGAAGAAACCCTACGTCGTCCACCTGTACCTTACAACCCCACCCAGCAAACCTTAAAAGGCTGGGTGATGTTTTGCTTGCGCAACCGAGGGTTTAAAGTGACTTCAACCCCTAAATATGACTTTGAAATTGAAACGCGCGATCGCAAAGTGAGTTTCAACGTCACTGAAAACCCTGCTCAAGTAGACGATAGCACTGGCTGGATCGTGCGTAACCCAGTGGACGGAGATGTTTCGGTGATTCAACCAAAAGCGTAAACTGATTAGCCTGCCTTAGCTCTGAGTGGCGATCGCACTGCTACTTTTCGTTGAGATCTGACACTAACGCTACTGAGTCGGCTGTCGCGCCCAATCTCGTGTTTGCGACGAACCCCAATCACATCGCGCAACTCTTCCATCAGCGATCGCTGTGAATGGTGTAAGTCAAGCACCATGCAACACACCGCCATCAACAAAGCCGCCGCCCCAACCGTAAAACAAAACAGCGACAGCGGAATCAAAAACTCAAAGGGCAAAAGCGCCCGCAATGCCAGCAAAAAAGTACTTAAGACCGCTCCTAACAAAGCAGCATAAGCCGACGACGCGCCTCTTTGCAAAAGCTGAAATCGTTGCTGTAGCGATCGCATCTGCTTACGAAGTTGCATGAAGTTCTCAGTTAGAGATTCGTGAGTCTCATACCGCTGCTTTAGATTTAGCAAGTGGATTTCTATCGCTTCTTGCCGTTGCACAACTCGCCCCAGCAGTAACGCACAACCCAAAACCATTAAGGCAGAGTTGAGAATGAGCTGAATTAGCTGGGTTGTGTGCTCAACACTCATGAAGTGTTCCTTAAGAAATTTCGTTTTGCAATGAAAACCTACATGCCTGACAATCCTAGGTCAAGTTTGCATTGGTGGAGCAACTTTTAAAGGAATGAGAGGTAGGGTTTTGTAAAATTAGTCAAATTATAGTACAAATGAACTGTTTTACGAAAATTTTTTGGAGTCAGCAGCGAGTCAAGGGGCTGATTAAACGTCTGAGAACACTGCCTGGATCCACCCAGCTCAAATTAATGGAAGTTGCGTTTAATTTACGTTATTAAATCTCAACTTTCGGTAGCATCTGCTGAGAGATTAAGACGTTAGGATGAAGCTGCAACCAGGTTTGCTGGTGTATTGCGTGAATTTTGTATGAGGTGATATGGCTTACATTCATACGTTGGGGGATGGGCGATCGCTGTCTTTAGACAATCAGGGCAATCAGACAACGGTGACGCTTGCCAGCACAGGCATTGGGCAGCAGCAGCAGACAAGTTATGGGTTTCAAACCGGAAGCTGGACTCACCCCCCTGAGGTCGCTCAGTCGGCGACTGGCTTTGTGGTTAAGCTGACAACAACGGAGGGGGAGTCATTTATTCACGTGCAAGGAAGTAGTGTCAGCCTGAGCAGCAAGAGTTCGTCTGCTTCCAGTTTTCAAGCCATGCAGACAACCTCTAATGAACCAATGCAACCGATGCAACCGATGCAACCGATGCAACCGATGCAGCCCATGCAAATGGGGGACATGCAGATGAACCTCAATCCGATGGAGATGCGGATGGGCAATATGGAACTGCGGATGGGTGACAAACCTGACGAAAGTGGGGCAAAAACTTCAACCCGTCGTTTCTGTAGCCAGTGCGGAGTCGCTGTTAAACCGAGCGATCGCTTCTGCTCAAGTTGTGGCAGCTCGCTGAGTTAATTCTTGCGAACCTGAATTCTCGACACGCAGCACATTGAGTTGGCACCTCTCGACCAACACGAATGGTCACTAAACACCGTATTCTGGTTAAGGAAATTGACCGAAACAAACTTGTGAAAGAGCAGCTTAGAGGCATCAGTATCTTCTTAATTGGCATGATGGGAGCTGGCAAAAGCACCCTTGGCAGCCGCTTAGCCCACCAGCTTGAATATCGCTTTTTTGATACCGACACCATCATTGAGCGAGTTGCCCAAAAAACAGTGCGTCAAATTTTTGCTGACTCCGGTGAAGACGCCTTTCGAGATCTCGAATCTCAAGTTTTAGCCGAGCTAGCCGCTTACACCCGCTCAGTTTTTGCGACAGGTGGCGGCATTGTACTCAAACAAAAAAATTGGAGCTATCTACGTCACGGTGTGATTGTCTGGTTGGATGCCCCCGTCGAAGTTTTAGCAGCCCGTCTTCAAAGTGATACTCAGCGTCCTCTCTTGCAAGAAGCGGATCCGGTTGAAAAGCTGCGATCGCTCCTAGAACAACGAAAAGCCCTCTACAGTCAGGCTGACGTTCACATTGCCTATGCGCCAGATGAGTCAATAGAGCAAACCTGCGATCGCGTGCTAAAAGGCATTGAACCAGTCTTGATGCAGCCTCAGTTGTTTGATAACGGCAATTAAACGCCAAACGCGATTTTGAGTCATTAGCCCCAATTTGCCCCTCTCAGACAGACCCGTTGGTGTTATTTTCGACTGGCTCGCTTCTGCGTCGCTTCTCGCTATCTTTCACTACAATGAGGGGCAAGTCTTCGTTCTGTCATTGCTCATGCGTCCGGTTGGATTTTCGCGCCTAATTATCTTGTTCTGCGGGATTGTACTCATCCTGGGCATGGGTATTTGGCTGATCGATTCTCTATCGCGCCTCTACTGGCAAATTGCCTACTACCCACTCTTATCGCAACTGCTGATCGTGCTCATTATTGGGCTGCTAGCGGTGCTGTTGGGGGCAGCGGTCTACTACCTATTTATCTTGCCGCACCAGCAAAAACAAAAGCCCCGGCGTCCCCGTCCAGTCTTGCCTTCTGACAAAACAGGCGTTGCCGAAGAAAATCTCAAGGCAGTGCGCCAGCAGGTCGCGCAGATTCAAGATGAAGTGGTCAAGCAGGAGTTACTGACGCGATCGCGCGAAATTGAGCAAAACCTCAATCGTGGTGAAGTGCAGGTTATCGTGTTTGGCACAGGCTCAGCCGGTAAGACCTCGATTATCAACGCTTTGTTAGGGCAAATTGTGGGTCAGGTTGGTGCACCAATGGGCACTACCGAAGAAGGCGCAACCTACACCCTGCCCCTGGTTGGCATGAATCGCGATATTTTAATTACCGACACTCCCGGCATTTTAGAAGCGGGCGTGGCAGGCACCGAGCGTGAAAAGTTAGCCCGCCGACTTGCAACCGAGGCTGACCTGCTTTTATTTGTTGTGGATAATGATCTGCGCCAATCAGAGTTCAACCCATTGCAAATGTTGGCAGAGATTGGCAAACGCTCAATTGTTGTGCTCAATAAAACCGATTTGTATACCGATCGCGATCGCGAGACCATTTTGGCACGTCTGCGCGAACGCCTGCGTGGTGTTGTGGGAGCGGCGGATGTGGTTGCCGTGGCGGCAAACCCTGCCCCGATTCGAGTTGAGACAGGCGAGTTTTTTCAGCCCGATGTCTACATCGATCCCCTGATTCAACGGATTGCGACTGTTCTACGATCCGAAGGCGAAGACTTGATTGCAGATAACATTCTGCTGCAATCGCAACAACTCGGTGAAAAAGCGCGAGAATTGCTCGACACCCAACGCCGCCAACAAGCCGAAAAAATTGTGGAGCGCTACCAGTGGATCGGGGCAGGCGTCGTAGCAGCAACTCCTTTACCCGTCATTGATCTGCTTGCCACCGCTGCTGTTAATGCTCAAATGGTGGTCGAGATTGGGCGAGTTTACGGGTGTGACATCAACCGCGATCGCGGTCGTGACATGGCGCTGTCTTTGGGGCGCACCCTGGCCAGTTTAGGGATTGTGAAAGGCACCATCACGCTTGTCACAACAGCGCTGCAACTAAGTTTAGGCGGCATCATCGTCGGGCGCGTGATTCAAGGGGTGACAGCCGCTTACCTGACTCGCATTGCTGGCAAAAGCTTTATTGAGTACTTTCGGCAAGACCAGGATTGGGGCGATGGTGGCATTACCGAGGTGGTGCAGCGCCAGTTTCAACTAAATCGACGCGATGAGTTTATTAAATCGTTTGTGCAAGAAGCTGTCGCTAAAGTGATTAAACCTCTGCAACTTGACAGTCCCGATGTGCCCGAAACATTGGAACCGCTTGAGCTTGAAGCCGAGTACGACCCCGAATTGGAGGAATGGCACCGTTCATAGCCTGACCTCCGCTTTCGCGCAATCTGCTTGAATCCAGCATGTTATTTCCTGGTCTCTAAATCCCATTTACAGATCCTCGTAGGGGCGGTTCGCGAACCGCCCTTACAGATAATCGCGCAGTCTGCTTGAATCCAGCGTGTTATTCCCTGTTCTCTAAATCTCATTTACAGATCCTCGTAGGGGCGGTTCGCAAACCGCTCTTACAGATAATCATCTGTAGCCCAGTTTTGAAGAATTGGTATTATTCCCTGTTTTTAGGAAAAAGTTTCCGCGTAGCATCCTCTCTGCTGCTGTTTGATTTGCCTGAATTGGTGATCAAAGAATGTTGTCAAGTTGCGATCGCAGAAGTCAGATGCTCTCGTATAGTGAGGAAGAGATACACAGAGGAAACGATCATGTTTGGTTTGGGCTGGACAGAGGTAGCTATCATCGCACTCGTCGCAATTCTAATCTTCGGTCCTAAGAAGATTCCAGAGTTGGGTAGCACCCTGGGCAAAACCCTGCGCGGCTTCAAAGATGAAATGAACAAACCTTTAGGTGAGTCTGACGACGAGCCGCAAGAGTAAAAAGTGTTTTTAGAAGTCTCACCTGGTTGAGGCGCTTAACAAAGCCAAGCCGCTTGGCTGAAGGGCATGAGTCTGCAACTCTAACGATAGGGAATGGCATGGCTGCCTTCGATTTTGAGCAGTTAGCACCGTTTGCACATAGTGTTGCATCCAATCGTCGATTAGCGGTAGGGTATGTCAAATAGATTGTGTCAAAGGTAAAAATTCAAGTTGGAAAGCGATCGCCAAACTCAATGGCGAAACGGTTGAGGGCAGGTTTCCAATTGGAAATCGGCATCGTCCACTTTTGGGCAATA
>DVDV01000308.1 GCA_015296075.1 Leptolyngbyaceae cyanobacterium M33_DOE_097
AAACATTTGTACTGAAGTCAGAGCCTCTAAAGGCTTGTGCGCTCAATTTTATGAACGGCAGAATGGGTATTCCAGCCATTGATAGCTGTTCAAAATGAATATTTTTGTGAGAATTATTCTCATACTGAGAATTGCTGCAATACAGGCACTGCCATGAACCCGTATCAACAAGAACTCACCAAGTTGGTTGGTGGTCAGGTTCATCATACTGGACTCACTCAGGATGGCTACCCTTACTTGATTGTGAGGCAACCAGCTTCAGAGACATTCTTTTATGTAATTGCCCAGGCAAATCCAGAGGGCACCAGTATTGGGTTCCTGCATATTACCGAGCGAACAGGAAACATCACCTGAGAATATCAAAATCCTTTCCTACGGACTCCTTCAGACACTAAACTGGAGGATTTTTTATTTCTACGCTATGACTTCTCAATTGCATCTCCTCAATTGGGGGATGGGAGTTGAGAGCACAGCCATCCTGGTGCGTTGGCTACTGGAGCCTCAATCCCGTCCCTTCGATCGCTTCCAAAATCTAATCGTGTTGACCGCGCAAACTGGCGATGAAATGGATGAAACCAAATACCTTTGTGAGACTCATCTCTTCCCACTAATGCGGGAGCACCAAGTTCGATTGGTGCAAGTTGCCAAAGCCTCTGCCAGTAAACGGGATGGCTACATCATTCTCAGTAACACTCAGCAGCCCTACGAACTGCACATCGAAGGATACTTTCCCCTCAGCCGCGATCTGCTTCAGTCTGGAACCGTCCCTCGATTAGGGCGACCTCACATCTGTGCTCAACGCTGGAAAGGGGAAGTGCTTGATGCCTGGATCTCAGATCATATTACAGAAGCCTTTGGTCCCTATTTGGGTTACAACGCGGATGAAACAAAACGGGCTGGTAAAGCCGATGGCTACACCTGTCAGGGGCACCCGTTTCTCTACCCGCTCATCGAGTGGGGATGGACACGGGATGATTGCATTGAATATCTCTATCGTACTCTGGGAATACTTTGGAGAAAATCTGCCTGTAGCTATTGCCCATTTCAGCAAAAACAAGCTGCGATCTCCCGCTATAATCGTGACCCGAAAGCCGCCGGGTTCACACTGCTGATGGAGCTAAACGCTCTGGCATTTAATCCTCGAATGCATCTATTTTCATCAGGCACTGCTTACGATCTGATGGTGAAAAGCAGTAACCAGGCTGCCATTGCTGAATTGGAGCAGCTATTACGTCAGTTACAGTGGGCAATCTATCACGTTCAACGCACTTACAAGCAATTAACTGGGAAAAACGGCAAGCCCTACGTCAATTCCGATCGCAAAGTGGTTCTGGTAGACGAAGGCAACAAAGCTCAGATCGAGTCCAAGTTAGAGACAATTTGCCATCGGCATCATGCCTCAATAGAAGATCTGCACGGCAAACGGTGCTATCTCCACCGACGACAAGAAGGCATTTATCCGGCTTTCGAGGAGTTTTACGTTGTTGCTCCCAAGCTAGCGAAAAACAAATGCCGTAACCTGAAAGCCTTTGAGCAAAATTGGCGAGAACTGACAGGACCCGCTAAACCTGTTCAGTTGACTCTCTTTGTTCCCTAACCTAAGCCCAGACAAGATGGCTGCGATCGCGATAGAGCTTCCGCTCCAGGCAATATAGGTGGGCTGCCAGCTTTAAGCAGGTCTATATGCTCTCGCCTGTTCACCAACATGGAGCGGTCTATGTCTGAATCACTAAACTCAAATCTTCCAACTTTCGTAGTGGTTAAGGTCGATGAACCTTTACCGTGGCCAGAACAGGAGACTTCCTATCCCATTTTGCCAATAGAAGAACCCCACACCTACGGTACGCTTCAGCGTGCAGTGGAACTGGTTGCATCGTTGATTGAGGACTTTGGGTACACCACCCAAAATACTCGGATTTATCGACTCGTGCCTGTTGCTGATGAAGACACGTTACCAATGATCCAAAACGCTCTGACGACTCTACAACAAGATGGTGACGTCAATTAAAAGGGATTGTGATCGTCAGGGTGAGCAACTTTCTTAACTTATGATCTCAGTCAAAGAACAGGTTTAACCAGTGGGCGCTGAACTTAGGACCTGCCTATCCAACGCTTCTTTGGAGCACTATCTGTTTTTTTGTCTCTTAAGAGAACTTACTGCTGAAACCAAGGCAGCAGACGATAAGTTTCACTTTCAATCAGAATATAAACGCCCAAGCCAATGAGAACATAGGGCACAATTGCCTTCCCATAGCGCCGCAGCACACGAGCTACATTGGGCTGCCGGGTTAGACGCTCGCCAATCAAGCATCACACCGCAAGCAAAAGATAAAACACCACCAGAATAACTCCCAAACTGGCAGCATCACTGCTGGCAAAGAGGGGAACATAAATCCCAATATTGTCACCCCCATTTGCAATTGTTACTGCTATCACAGCATAGGTTTGGGGACTAAGGAGTTTTGGACGTGAAGCCGAATGCCGTTATCAACCAGTTCATTTGCATATTTTGAGATTCACTTAAGCATTCTACAAGACCAGAGTGGCATACGACTGTTGCTCAATGAGCAGGTTTAACCAGTGAGCGCTGGACTTGGGGTAATTTGCTTGCCTACCTAACCCTTCTTTGAAGCACTATCAATTTTGTAAGCACAAGTTGGGCAACCAGCATTGTAAGCATAAAGTGAGCAAGTTGCTTAACTTACACTAGCAGTCACAGGGATGGTGCTCGCTATGGATTGATTAGTCATATCCGTAACGGTAAACTAATTCGCACACCTGCCTGGGAATTAGGGTTTGGATGTCACCGGGAAGCTCGGTGTATTGTGTGTGCCAGAAGCATTCGACAGTTTATGGCACAGAGGTAGTGCGCTATCGCGCTGGTTCATACAGCGTGATCAAGGCTACCCCCTATGCAAACTCTGACAACCAGTTCTACGAATCACTCAACGCCACTGACAATCACCAATCCTGATTTATCTCTTGAATCCGAGCAATCCTCAGAAGACATTAATCCAGGCACTCTGATGATTTTGGCAGACATCGAAGCAGAACGAGACTATTACGAATCTTGTGGGAGATGGTAATCATGACCTTTCCTCTAGCTCAACAATCCCTGACAGGACTCTCTCAAGCAGCAGCGGAACTCTGGGATCTGCTCACCCATTCCCAAACAGTTGAGGAGGAAGCAGAACTTCTTGCAGCGATTTGGGAAACCCAGGAAGCGCAAGAAGATGCGATCGATCTTCACGCCGAGTTGGCATTTCAGCTTGATGCTGAGATGGCAGGTGTCAAACAACGACTGGAGCACCTGAAAGCAGTCCATCAGGAAGCCCTCGATCGCCTGGAACGATGGCGACAGGCACTCGATCAAAGCATTCTAGACCAGAACCTAGCCGGGGGGCTGCCCAATGAAGTCGTCGGACATTCACTCCGCATCACCATTCGTGAAAATCCTCCCAGTTGTGAGCTACTGGTGGATGCAGAAGACTTGCCAGATGAGTTCCGCAAAAAGAAAGTCACTTACGCTGCCGACAAGAAAGCGATCATTGCTGCCTGGAAGAGAGGCGTTCCCGTCGATGGCACCCATATCGAACGCAGGCGGCGCGTCATTTATGCACTGACCGCTACGGCGATTCAGGACTTCAAAAACTCACTTTTGGCAGAGTAATAAACCCTTTCGTCAGCCAGCAGCAAGGATGCGTCTCTGCTGCTGGTTAGTTTTTGAATTGTCCTGGCTACCGCCATTTCAGCTAGACCATTAATTTGTCTCTGCTATGAAATGGCTAACACCAGATGAGGCGATCACTGCTGCAAATTTAACAGCGACAACAACTAAATTGGATGCGATCGCCAAAAGCACTAATGGCAAAAAGACAGCTGAAGAGCGTTTTCAAGCGCTTGGGTTGTTGTTCGATCGGGAGCGTTACGAAGCAGGTCACTCTGACTTCTTGAGACTCCTGAATCTCGCAACTGAGGAACCAGAAGAACACACTGATACAGAAGATTATCCTGACGAAGAAGGCATTGAGCCGAGATACGTGTAAAAATTTATCATACGGGCATCAAAGCTTTGCTGAGCAAGGTTTGTAGCGATCAAAATAAAAACATTGCCCGTTTGCTCGGGAGGCAACTAGGCAAGAAGATGAGACTGAATGAAAAGT
>DVDV01000026.1 GCA_015296075.1 Leptolyngbyaceae cyanobacterium M33_DOE_097
CAGACTGGGGGGCAGAGTTATTTGCTCAGGTGCGCTCGCTGGTCAACACCGCCAAACGTCAGGGCATTTCTGCCTTGGATGCCATTTCCCGTGCCCTTACCTCACAGCAGACTGATTGGCTACTGGGTTGAGCAATTACGTAGAGCTAGCTTGGTTAGGTGATGATGACGATCAATAGGAGGTTTAGAGCCTGAACTGTACTACTTTTTGCAGCACACTCTAGAAAATTGGATTAACCGCCGCCTTGGAACTCCTCAAATTGTGAGAGGTGACAGCGCAGGTTAGCGTACTATTGGAAAAGCTCACATTGGGAACTTTAGGAGTACGATTTCAGTGGCTGACCGAAGAAAGCTACCCGACAACTATCCCGAATTTCTACGTCAGCTAAAGGCGCGTATTCAAGCTCGTCAAACGCGAGCAATTTTAGCGGTTAACCAGGAGTTGATTACGCTCTACTGGGAAATCGGCCAGCAAATTGTGGAGCGGCAAGAAAAGGCAGGTTGGGGGGATGCTGTCATTACCCAGCTAGAACGCGATCTAAAGAAGGAAATGCCGGATTTAGAAGGCTTTTCTCGCCGGAACCTTTATCGAATGAGGCTGCTCTATTTGACTTACCGGAAGCAGGGAGAGTTTGTGCCACAGCTTGTGGCACAAATCCCGTGGGGGCATAACATTGTGCTAATGGAAAAAGTCAAAGACCCAGCTGAGCGGGAATGGTATGCCCGACAAAGCCTGGAACAGGGATGGAGCCGTAACATTTTAGTGCATCAAATCGATAGTAACTTGTATGCCAGACAAGTGAGTCAAATTAAAAGCCACAACTTTAAACAGGTTTTACCGAGTCCGCAATCTGAGCTGATTGAACATGCACTTAAAGACCCTTATGTTTTTGACTTTCTAACACTTCAGCAGGGTGCTAAGGAGCGCGATTTACAGAATGGATTATTGGATAAAATTCGTGACTTTTTAGTTGAACTCGGTAATGGCTTCGCCTTTATGGGGAGTGAATATCCTCTTAGAGTAAGCGATCAAGACTTTTATCTTGACTTGTTGTTTTATCATTATCGTCTACGGTGTTTGGTTGTAATTGATTTGAAAATTGGGGAGTTTAAACCAGAAGATGCGGGAAAAATGAATTTCTATTTATCTGCTCTCGATCAAGAAGTGAAGCATCCAGATGATCGTCCGTCTGTTGGTATTATTTTATGTAAGTCAAAAGATAAATTGATTGCAGATTATGCATTGCGAGATTTGAATAAGGCGATTGGAGTTAGTACTTATCAATTGCAAGAGCTACCGTTGGAACTACGCTCTGAGTTACCAACGATTGAGCAATTACAAGAAGTATTAGAGACTGTGGAAGAACCGAGTGAGTCAGATTAATCTGTCTAGAAGGCTTCCAATGCTGGCATTTCAACTCAGAACCATTAACTACAGACTCGCTCATTTAAGTAGCGACTGATCGCAATATCTAGTGGTGGCAATAAGATGCCCCGCTCGCTTGTCAGCGCACTGTATGCAGGGCGAAGTGCAACCCAGTTTAGCTCGTTTGCTGGACGAGCCTGGATGCGAGCGCTGTCTAATCCAGCAAGGATAGTGACTTCACGGGCTAAATCAGCCCAGGAGATCGCCCCCGCATTTGCTAAATGCCAAAGCCCCGATTCACTATCAATCAGCAAGTCTAAAGTTGTATTGACTAGATCCGGTACATACGTGGGTGAAACAATTGCATCTGAGGCTGCTACAAAGTCTTCTCCGGCGGCGATAGTGCGAAGAGCGATCGTCAGAAAATTATAAGAATCCCACGGGCTAAAGAACGCGCTAGTGCGGATAACTAAAGAATTTGGGTGAGCTGCAAGAACCTGTTGCTCGGCGATCGCCTTGCTCTGCCCGTAGACATTTAATGGTGCAACTGCATGGCTTTCTATATAAGGTTCCACGCGATTGCCATCAAACACCAAGTCAGAGGAAAACTTCGCCATAGCGATACCACGCTCGGCACAAGCTTTGGCTAAGATCGTTGCACCTTCTGTGTTAATGCGATGACACAAGTCAGGCTCGCGTTCTGCATCATCAACTCGCACGTACCCAGTCGCATTAATTACGCCCCAGGGGTTTGCTTCGGCTAACATCCGCTTGACTGCTGTTGGATCGGTAATATCCATCTCACTGCGAGAAAGTAGGTAATAAGGAATGCCTCTTATCTCGCAGAAGCGTGCAAATGCCTGCCCTAACGTACCTGTGGCTCCTGTAATAAGCAACGGAGGTGTGGAAAGGCTAGAAGCATTTGTTGTGGATTTAACCCGCCTCATTTGGGGCGATCGCGCAACATTCTCTGGTGTTACATCAATGTAGCCGCCCTGTTCTTTTGAGTAGCTAACAGGTGGATAAAGTAACCGTTGTGAACGCTGCCACCAGCCAGGTAACTCTAATAATGGATGGGTGTACTCTAAGTCGGCAGCGAAAGCCTGTACCATCTTTGCAATCGCAGTTGGACGAGGGATTGGCGATCGAACGTCAAACACACCGGGTTCATAGAATCCGTCGAAGCGAGTGACCAGACTATTCCAGTCGTAGGTGCCGAGCAATGACCAAACCGTAACGGCACGAAAATCGACACCATCTTTACGCAGTAAGTGAGCGACATCCCAAATTTCTTGGAGCCAGCGCAGTTGCTCTTCCCGTGTACAACCTAAATGAGCCTCAGTGATTGCAATCGGTAGCTGATAACGCCTCCATACTTCCTTAAGGAGAGTGACATGATCGTAAATACCTTCAGCACAAACCCAAACTGCTTCTACATCCGCATATTGATGTCTACCATTACCCCCGTATGTATGGGTAGGATAGCGGTCTAACCGTTCGTCAATGAAGCGATCGCCACAGACGTAACGATTGATCCCAATTATGTCGGGTGGACAAGGATTGTCTTGAAACCACAGCAAATCGTCTGCTGCAACCCCTATGCTACATAGGTAGCCCCATAGTGGATGCGAAGCATTGACACGCCCACAGAGTAAATCCAGGGAAAGCCAACGACGTTCGTTTTCAAACTCGGCCTGGTATGCCAAGAGTGGAGTGCTGAAGACTTTACCTAAATCCTCAGTTTGCACCAGTTGAGCCTGGGGATTTACCTGCCGAATGGCTTGCATTGAAAGAACAGTTGCACGACATTGATAGATCAGTGCCTTAGCAAACATTAAGGCATCCCTCGTATGAGGATACCAATGACCATACAAACCGCTAAATCGGGCTGTCGTCAGTGGTTCGTTGACGGGGGTATAGTCGCATACCCAGGGGTATCGTTGAGCGACAACGCGGGCGTATTCGGCTAACTTTTCTGGAAAGGCCGGATCAATCAAACTGGTGTCTTGAGGGCCGCTGCCGTGATGCACCAAACCAACGATCGCATGAATGCCCAAATCCTTCAAGCGGGTTAAACGCTGATCAGCCCAAGCCCAATCTGCTTGTGCTAACCCATTGGGGGCAACCCGTTCCCAGAGAATAGGGTAGCGGAGGGCTTGTATATTTAAGGCAGCAAAGCGATCGATGTCATCAATTCGAGTTGCATGGCCATTTCGCTCTAACTGATCAAAGTAGCGATCGCCCACTCGATTGACGGTACATTCCACGCCACCCCACAATTCCAAAGCTGGTAAAACATGGTTGGAACTCATCACTCTCTCACTTTTCAGGGTAGGATTTTGGGCTTCTTGATACAACTCAAATGGAATAAAGTATGCGTCAGATAGCAGTAGAACAAAAAATCGACATGGTTTTTTATTCCACGGCTCTATCAATTTCCAACGCGCTTGCTTTATTTAATAAGTTGCAGAAGAAACCACATTTAGATTGAATTGAGGTTGATGAAGTGAGCTTCTAGACATTTGGAGGTGATGTACAGAAGCTCAAATGAGATTTGGAACATTGATTCTAAAAGAACTAAACGAGAGTCTAGCTTGTTAATGTCCTTAAGGTATATCAGGTAGATGAAAATGATTTTCCATTCGGTTGCTCAGACTTACTCGGAGTGCTTGAAGTAGAGAAGTTTGCAGACTTGTTAGATGTTCCATTCAATGTTCGATTACTACTAACGTCGGGAGCCACCTCTTTTTTGGTAGGGCGGCTTTCTTGATCGGGGTGCCAAGTTGGACGTTTAGTTAACTGAGCGAAGAGAGCTAACGCCTGAGCGACGACCTGATCCATGTTGTAGTATTTATAGGTTGCTAGTCGTCCAACAAAGTGGATATTAGGCGTAGCATCTGCCAACTCCTTGTACCGTTTATACAATTCAGCGTTCTCAGGTCGTGGCACTGGATAGTAGGGATCTCCCTCTGCTTTGGGGTATTCGTACACGATACTTGTCTTGGGATGTTCTTGCCCTGTTAAGTATTTGAATTCAGTAACACGTGTGTAGAGATGCTCATTTGGATAGTTGACGACAGCTTGAGGTTGATGCACTTGTTCGTTAAGTGTCTCGTGTTTAAAGTCGAGCGATCGATATGGCAACTTACCGTAGCAATAGTTAAAGAAACCATCGACAGGTCCCGTATAAATCATTTCCTTGTAGGGAAGGATTCCTTCAATCTCACGATAGTCAGTATTCAGCATAATTTTGATGTTGGGATGCGTTAGCATCTTTTCAAACATGCGGGTATAACCGTGGAGTGGCATCGCTTGATACGTGTCGGTAAAGTAGCGATCATCCCGGTTAGTGCGCGTTGGCACACGGGCTGTTACTGACTTATCTAACTCAGACGGGTCAATCCCCCATTGTTTTCGGGTATAGTTACGAAAGAACTTTTCATAGAGTTCTCGACCAACTTTACTAACGACAACATCTTCTGATGTTCGAATGTAATCTTTGGGTTCAGCAACTGACTCAAGAAATTCAGTTAATTGAAATGCAGTTAGATTTAAACCGTAGAGCTTATTAATTGTATCGAGATTAATCGGAATTGGCACCAATTGACCATCAACGCTAGCAAGTACACGGTGCTCATATCGTCGCCAGTCTGTGAAAATTGATAAATATTCAAAGACATCTCGTGAATTGGTATGAAAAATATGTGGACCATACCTGTGAACTAAAATTCCTGACTCATTATAGTGGTCGTAGGCATTGCCGCCTATATGATTACGCGTGTCTACAATTAGAATTTTTTGGTTATTCTGGCTTGCTAAACGTTCGGCTAAAACGCTGCCAGCAAATCCAGCACCAACAATTAAATAGTCA
This sequence comes from Leptolyngbyaceae cyanobacterium M33_DOE_097, assembly GCA_015296075.1. Taxonomy (GTDB): domain Bacteria; phylum Cyanobacteriota; class Cyanobacteriia; order Leptolyngbyales; family Leptolyngbyaceae; genus DSRU01. The sequence continues at coordinate 5,237 of DVDV01000026.1, forward strand.
AACATGGGTTTTTTCTCTAGACAAATTTTAAGCCAGTAATTATTTAGTACTAGCATTGACGGGAGAGGGACGCTTTGCTTCTGCTTGAAGTGGTTGTGAGCTAGCGACAGCTTTCTGTTGAGTGCTATTGCGTCTGGTTTGATTTCGTGCAGAGATTGCCTTTTCAATCAGGTCATTCATCTGTTGCCAGGTACGATCCCAGGAGTTGAGGGAGAGAAAAGAGTCAACCCGGTTTAGCCAGGTCGAGTCACTTTGACCCTGATCTAAAGCAGCTGCAATCGCTTCTACAAATTTTGGAACCGTATCAGCAATATGAACGAGCTTTTCATCACTATAGGGACGCACAACATCGCGAATAGAGGTTGAGACGACAGGTTTACCAGCTGCAAGATACTCTGGTGTCTTGGTTGGGCTGATGAAACGGGTTGATTCATTACGAGCGAAGGGTAAGAGAGCAACATCCCAACCTGCTAAGTAACTGGGCAAATCTTGATAGGATTTGCCACCCAAGTAATGAATATTTGCATGACGTGGTAAGGTTACTGGGTCAATTTTGACGACTGGCCCAACGATAACGAGATGCCAACCAGGTCTTGCCTGAGCAATGCCATCGAGTAAAGCTAGATCCATTCGTTCATCGATCACCCCATAAAATCCCAACCGAGGATGGGGGATTGATGCTTGGTCAGTTGGTTCATCAACTGGATTTCTTGCTTGCGTAAAGTGAGCTACATCAATGCTGCTTGGAAATGCATGAACGTCTGAATGCTGATGTTGTTTTGCTTCGTAGAGACTACGTCCACCTGTAAACACGAGATCAGCCAAGCTAAATAAATGCGATTCCCGATTTTGCAACTCTGGATGTGCCCCTTTAAAGGCTGATAGTTCATCCATGCAGTCATAAACAACGGCAGATGCCCTTATATGATGAGTAAAAGGCATTGCCATGGGAGTGTAATACCAAAGAACGGGTGCTTGAATTTGAGCATCTGCAAATAACGCATCAAGCAGAAGTTTCTGAAGCGCGATCGCTTCCTTTTCACTAATTGCTTCAGGCAAGCGTGGAACAACTACCCAAACGCCGCATTCTCGCTTGCTGATCTCTAAGCACCACGAGTTATCAGAAGTCGCAGCGGGTTCTTCAACAAAGAAAACTCTGCGAGTTTTAGCAAAACGGGTTAATAAATGTTGCGGGCGCTGGTAGACAAAATCCCAACGTAAATGTGAAAAACAGACAAGATCAGGGGTATTTAGGAAATCTACCTCTGTTTTTGAACCTACGCTCCACTTTAAATATTCAGCTCCGAGGTCTTGACCCTGCAAATAAGAGTCTGGTAATGATTTTTTTAAGTACTCTCCCTTAGCAAACTGATTTTCTGAAAAGTCATCTGAGGTATGGAAACCTGTATATGTAGACATTTCTTTCCTCGTAATTGTAAATTTAGCGAGCAAATTAATCTTGCTAAAAATAGCATTTCCAAATAAGCGATAAGGAGGTGAATGGTATCTACGTTTCAATTAATCAGTCATCTCCTAATAGGGGTAAACCCTATTGAGTAAGCTATCTGTTTTCTCATCTAAGTACTCAAAAATCAGTAACGATGCGCTTTGCAACGCGCAAACCCGGACGGTTTGAGGTTCATTATGAGAAACTCAGCTGCCTACAAAATAATGGTTCTACCCTCATGTAGACATCTACCTTAAGAGAAAAATGATCTCATTCAAAAGTATAATTTTCATCAGTATGATGTGTAACAAGTCGATAAATGATCTAGTTTTAATACCTGGTTCCTTGTATGCTGTAATTGATAAATCAATGATTTCTCCAACATGATAGAACTAGATGAACCGTATTTTGGCGTATACGAGAGCATCATTTGCTTGGGGGAAAACGAGTGCTTAATAGGCTTTAAATTTGTTTATAGGTAAGCAGGCTTAGATAACTTATGAGATTAAAGGATATAAAAAGTTTTCTAATCACTGCTTGAAGCTTGGTAATTCAATTATTTGATAGTGATCGCTACAATATCGTGGTTAGTCAAATGATGTTTTTGTGATGGGGAATGCCAGATACATTTGTTTTCGCGCGTTATTGGAGCTGAAATAGTTAGTGTATAGTTGGTATGAGGTAATCTCTTGAATGATCCTATTGGTGCTGTTGGCATTCTAGGTGAGTATGAGGCTATCTCAATCTTTAGGACGGATTCCCAACCGAAGACGACACCTGCATTCGCGACTATATTCACGTTGCTGATTTAGCTCAGGCACATTTTGTATCAAAAAGAAAAGGGATCATTCATTGGATAGCGCAAATCCATAAATGATCCCCTTATTGGTACCGTGAATATAGTGAGACAGGCTTTAATGAGTTATGTCTGTTGAGCTAGTTGTTATCGAGCAGAAGTTGCTTGGTCTTTGGCGCCTCGAGCCATCTGTGCCAGGTCAGGTGTAGCAATGAAGCCGAAATAAGTTGCGATCGCTGCTGTGCTTGCATGTAACCAGATATCATTCCCAAAGATTGGAATCAGCCCTAAAGTTGTTTGTGTGGCTGGAATGAGGCCAAAAATGGTGAGTGATCCATAGAATAGTGCTAATGCTCCGCTGTAAAGGCGTGAGCTATCCCATGAGATAGAAGCGAGGATGCCAAGCAACCCTACGGCGAGGTGAACGATATTGTGTAAAACATTGATTGGAAATAGCCCCATCAGATAACCATACCCTTGGGTGTAACCAAGATGTACCACGTCAGGATCGGCTAATGGCGGTTGAACTAACTCTGGAATAAATCCTGCTATGCCAATCAGTACAAAAAGAATGCCAACGATTAATGCAAAATACTGTGCTGGTTTCATAATTAAACTCCTGGGAACTTGGTCAAATGGAAAACTATTAGCTTCGAGTTTGCTAGCGCTTATCGAACACCTTCAGACTCTCTTTTACTCTCATCGGGTTGTCCTATCAAAGTACGAACGGCACTCATGACTTCAGGGACGGCAAGTGCTAGAGATGCCAATGAGCAAAGAGTCGCAACCTGGCAATATTCACAAAAGGCTTTATTTTCGCCCCACTCTGCCTGCGCTAATTCAGCCGCTCCGATGGAATCAATCAAAATCTTAGTGCCCATTGCGATCGGTACTAGCAAATTTCACGGGCACGGTTCTCAGTCAACGCGATCGGAGTCTACAAATGGGCTTAGCAAATCAGGCAATTCTTTTAAGACTCCGCTTTGGGAGAGCGTGGCAATTTGTGCCATCGTTCCACCCAACATTGAAAGCTCTACAATCCAGCGGTGGCAATCTAAATCGGGATTTGTCCCTTTGCGCAATTCTTTGCTAAGTTGTTGTGGTGCCATGATGATTTTTGTTGTGTACTTCGTGCCATAGTTGTATCTATGTTTCAAAAATGAAGAAATAAATACCCCATGCATTAGATAGAGTTCAGTAATCTCAAATGAAAGACTTATTTATCTCGTAATCGTCTTTTGCCAAGAAATAAGAAACTATTTAGTGGATCTGTAAAACTTGTTTTGTTTGGTCAAGGTTTTGAAGTTCAGCCGCATCATGGCTACAGAAGAGGTGTAAATCCTGGCGATCGCGCTTTAGTTGACGCAGACGTCTTGATTAAGCAGCCGTGCTTCGTGATCCACTTTCATCATTCACTGATAAGCACGTAACCCAGGCGTACAATGAGGGTTGGTGATATCCATTTCATCACGCTAGAAGTAGGCATCTCCCGCATGTCCCTGTGTATGCCCTACCAGTGGAATTAGGAGGATTTCTGGTGGCAAGCCTTCTAATTCATAAACAGCCTCAAACCCAAACCAGGTTTCACCTCCCGCAGTGTAGTACTCCCAAGATTTGATCTCATCCCACTGCTGGGGATGGTAGCGATCGCTAGCAATGAAACCATTCCGCGTACGAACTGTGTCCATCTCACTTTGCATGACATGAACAGTTGCTTCAGGGAAGTCTTCTAAACCTCCACTACTAGGGTGACTGTATATGCAGCCACCTGCTAGCGTGCTTAGATATTAGTCAGCTCTCGCTGAATTCTGCTCTTAGCAGCCTTAAAGTCGGTTGCCATTTGCTCTTTTTGCTCAGTGCTACAGTTGTTGTCGATCGCTGCAAAAAGCGTGCTTTCTTCCTGCCGGATATGATCGCCCACAATATCCATCAAATCTTTCACACGAGATCTAAACAAATCGGCTGAGCTAGGATCGATTGCTTTAATCTCGTCAAGTAAACGCTTCATCTCAGCTTGCTCGCTGTAAAGTTCTTGGGTATTATCATCGCCGTAGAATGAGCGCACTCTGGGGTAAACCACTTCTTCTTCGGCTTGTGAGTGGGCTAAGAGGTCTTTGTAGAGTTGCCCAAAGTAAGCTTGTAGTTTTTGTGGGTCTTTTGGTGTGCCGATTTCAGTAAAAATCGTGTTGGTCTTGTTGTGATCCAGACGAATGAGCGCCTGAATGTTCATGTCCTTTTTATCAACGTTTTGGGTAATCATGCTGCCCATAGCCCCTGTAACGGTGGCCATTGCATCCTGTACCCAGCTCCATACGCCCTGTTCGGCATCTGTACCTGTCATTTCACGGATGCCGACCCGTTCCACAATTCCTTTCAGCTGCTCTTGATGCGATCGCCCTTCGAAGTTAACTGTGTTGAGAGGGGTCATTGCCAATTCTACATCTGCACCAACCGCCTGTGCTGCTTTAAAGAGCATCATTCCACTCGTTGCCTGACCATGCTTTAGCAACTCATGGTAAATTAACTTTTGATAGAAAGTAAACTCATTACCCGACATCATTTGCTCGAACTGCTGGATGAAAATCCGAGTTGCAGGGCTTGGCTCAGACGGGATGCCGTATTGAACAATCACTGTTTCAATCACGCCCAGGTTTTTCTGATCATCTTGAAGCATCTTCTGCAAGCGATCGCGTACTTCTGAATCAGAGCATTGATCAATCAATTTTCGCTCATTTGAGATGATAAACTCTTGAAAGCTTTGCAGATCAGCTAACCGCTCACCAATTGCAAGCCGCTTCGTGTCATCTAGCGTAATAACCATGAGTTGTTCTCCAGCTAAAGTATCGAATTTATAACCAGTTAAGAAAGTACGATGAAATATATAATTAGGTATGAGTTAAGCTGATTGCTCGCACTATATTATTGAGAATACCCGTAAGTGATTTAGCTGAATAGTTAAGACAATGTGAGGTATAAAATCGAGCGGCTATGGAGCAAGCTTATTTAAGCGATCGCAATACTGATAAAATAAAATTCCAAAAAGTTTTAGGGTGGAATTGCTTGGTGCAATGGAAGTTGAAAATTTGCTCGTTGATACATAACGTTAATCTAGAAGAAATACGCCATCTTCTAAGATTAATGGGTTTTTTCTGGTATAACAAATTCAACCATTTCAGTTTCTGGCTAAACAGTGAACAACCTGAGCTTGGTTCTTTCTTCTAACGCAAAAAGTAGGGCGTAAGCCTCTTCGATTGACTGATAAATCGTGTCTAAATTGCTTTTTAGCTTGAATTCACTGTTCATCATTCACTTACTCTAATCACATTAAATTTTAAGCACCAACTGGCATCCTTCGAGTTTGAGCCTGACGAACAACATCAATTTCTTTGACCTTACTTACCTGATTCAACTGATCAAAACGGTTGCTTAGCCAGCCAAAACCTTGTTTTAAGCAATGAGGGCAAACTTCCCCATAGGCTTTTCCCTGGTCATTGCAAACAATGACTTTGGCTTCTGACATTTCAATCAGGCTGTTGCAGGTCAGGCAGGTCTGCTTTTGAAACGGAGTATGATTGCACTCAAGTTGAAGTTTCATATTTTTGGAATTGAAGTCGGTCTTTGCCGATTTGCTACATTTTGTATGTTTTAAGAATAGGAGGTTACAACTCAACTCGCGTCTAGCTTGAGAGTGAATGAAGATATATTTTCCTTTACCTTCTTATAAGAAATACTCAATCAACCAAAATATGTCCTTTGTGTCCAGCTTGGTTATATTTTGTAAGCACTTGTTTAGATACTGCTTTTGCTTTTCCGGCGGTAACCAATGCTACACAAGCACCGCCGAATCCAGCTCCGGTTAACCGCGCCCCAAATACATCAGGCATATTTTGAAAAATATCTACTAACTCATCCAAGGCAGGGATTGAGACTTCATAATCGTCTCTCAGACTGGCATGAGATGCATTCATCAATTGACCAAAGACTTCAGCGGAAACACCTGACAGTACTTGCAACACTCGATTATTTTCAGTAATTACGTGACGGGCACGCTTACGTAGTAGGTTAGGTAATTGGCTAACTGCCTGGGGATCGCTAACATCCCGTAAGGCTCTGACTCCTAACTGTTGGGCTGCGGCCTCGCATTCACTTCTGCGTTGGTTGTATCCACTACTTGCAAGCGATCGCGCCACCCCACTATCGATTACTACGATCTCTGCTCCCGTAGGAAAAGGAAGAATCTGGCGCTTAAGTGTACGGGTATCAAGAAACAGCATGTGCTCAGTGTCTGCGAGACTACATGCCATTTGGTCTAAAATGCCGCAGCTTACCCCGGCATACTGTATCTCAGCCTGTTGGCCCAGTTGAGCCAGTTTGACATCATCAAATGGCAGGCCAAGTAGCGATCGCAAACCTCTCAGAGTCGCGACTTCGAGGGCTGCACTGCTCGATAAACCCGAACCAATGGGGACAGAGGAGGAGACAAATATATTGACAGGGGGAACTGAGTATCCGATTGTCTCAACAACACGGATACAGCCATAAACATACTTGGCAAAGCCTTTAAGCTCTGTCTCTTCGGGGTTTACGTCAACCCATTCTTCTAAATTGGCAGAGTAAAAATGATGGCGATCGTTGGGGCTATACCCGATATGCACTGTCGTTTGCTGCGGAATGGCTGTCGGGAGTACGAACCCATCGTTATAGTCCGTATGCTCACCTAACAAATTGACGCGCCCAGGTGCGCTCGCTTGAACATCGGGTGCTGCGTTGAAAATTTGTTTGTAGTCCATCATCATTTCTCCGTAGGAATAAGCCCAGCCTTATCCCCTGCTTTCTACTTTAGGTTGACTGCTCTAGTTTGGCAGGCTGAATTAAAATAAGCCCAATACCAATTAGGAGGATTCCAGATGCTAGAAAGCCAAGATCCCATAGCCCTTGATGGATGCCAGGTTTAAGATGATGAATTCCTAAGAGGTGATGGTCGATGATACCTTCAACAAAATTAAAGAGACCCGCCCCCAACAGCAAGGAACCGAAAAGAATGTTTCCAGACCAGGTGTTGCTTCTATTTTGACCAGCACGCCACAGCAACCCAAGACCGAGAAGGGTCAATAACCAGTCAAAGAGGTGAAATAATCCATCGCCTAACGTGTTTAATTCCATGCCCTTAACGGGTGACAACATGGCTAGAGAGCTTGCTGGAAGAGGGATAGGGCACGAAACCCACGCTGAAAATAAAGCCGTTTATGAGGTTTGAGGGCAATCAAGCGGAGCACCCAATCAGCCCATAC
>DVDV01000329.1 GCA_015296075.1 Leptolyngbyaceae cyanobacterium M33_DOE_097
GATTTTGTTCCCTTCGATTATCTGGTTTCGGTTACTCAAACTCATCCAATCCCACGCTGATATTGCGGCTCATTTTGGGTTCGATATTGTCCTCAAATCGTTGCCCAACTGGGCTTATCGAGAATGCTGCAAGATCTGAGTGGATGTGAACCGTGTGGCGATCGAGGTAGCTGAGCATATCCGAGCTTTGGGGTGGCCTGCTCAGGCTTCGACAAATCTTGCACCTGATTCAAGTGTTGAGGTTTTGCATGTTCCGATCGCAATTAAGGCAGGGCTGGGGCAATTGGGTAAACATGGCTCGATGATTACTCCAGAGCATGGCTCAAACGTGCGACTCGCAACCGTTCTTACTGATTTACCACTGATGGTTGACCACCCCCGTGACATCGGTGTGGATGACTTTTGCGCAACCTGCCGCATCTGTGAAACAAATTGTCCACCCCACGCGATCTTTCCTAAAAAGCAGATGGTGCGGGGAGTGGAACGCTGGTATGTCAACTTCGATAAGTGCGCTCCGTACTTTGCTGAGACGAGAGGATGCGGTATTTGCATTGAGGTTTGCCCCTGGAGCGAACCGGGACGTGGGCTGTCGATGATGAAAAATTTGCTGGCACGCCGATCAGCGGACTGATATATCCTCATAAGAGTGAGATCTGCGCGCTGAATTTCTCGGCGATCGCGTAGTGCCAAGTCTAATCAAGGCGGTAAGCTGCCATTGATTTAAGTAGGGCACGAGTAGACCTGGCAGAGGAAGCAGGCGTAGGTAGGCTAAGTACCACTCATTGTTCCTGGCGACACAACCTAGACAAGCTTCAAACGATGGAGAAATGGTTGACTGTCTTGCGGGAAACTCTGCTCTTGGAAGTAATTAGCCATTGACTGAAAAGCCTGACGGGTAATTGTTTCGCGTTCATCAGGATGACGCAGATAATAATCAACCTTCTCGTCCAAATCGCTTAAGTCCCAACTGAGTGGAATATACGTTTGATAAGGTTGAAAGACGTTAGGATAACAATCTAAATGCGACATATCTGGTTTCAGGAGAAGACTACCCGTCATCATGGCTTCAAAATCACGCCAACAGACTTCACCATAACCAAACGGACTGAAGCATAACTTAGAACTGAATAACTCCTGAAGGTATTGCTTCTTAGGAACAAACCCACGACAGGCAATCTTAAAATGCTGCTCTAGACTAGAAAGCTTATCAAACGCGTCTTGCCGCATAACCCGATACCAGCCTGAGCCTGAAACAGAAATACGCGAATGGAGGTCAATACTACGCTCTTTATCTCCCGGAAAGGGTTGAAGAAAGTAAGGCATGATGCGGGGAGAAAAGGCAAAATGCGTACCAAGAAAAAGTTTATCTTGAAAATCGCTTGGCACCTTAAAGAAAAACTCTGGCTCGGCTAAATTGAAACGATTAGCATAATAATCATTGAGATTAGTATCGCCTCGAGTTGGCCGATTATATTGGCTAAAATCAATCAAAACTTGCTTTTTGAGATACGCAGAAATATATTCATCCAGGCACTCGGCATATCGCAGATCAGTCGGTGCAAACCAGTCTAAGTAAGCGATCTGAGCATCTGGCCAGGTCACTTTTATCTGTTGAACAAGTTGTTCTAGCTCTTTAGGAGGAAGGTTAAACCAGGTTTGAAAACAAATAGCATCGATATGAGTTTTATAGGGATGGCGATCGCTCAGAAAATATTGTAGAGGAAGCTCACGTAACTCAATATCTTGAAAATCTTTGGCGTGAAAGAAAAATGGAAATAGCTGAGCGTCACAAAGAGAATCATTTTCACTGATAAAAAGTAACCGCTTCTTACGCTGATGGCGTGAGAAGGGCAGGAAAAAATGCACCTGATCAACGAATAAACGATGGAGTTGCCAACGAATTATTTCTCGCATGATTGTTTACACGTAGAAAAAGACTGTCGCTAATACTCGCTCAATGGATGCCATGCAAGTTCTCTGGCAGACCCAATTTAGGCTAGCCCTAAAAGATAACCGCTCTAGCGATCGCCTTTCATCACTCTTATGCAGTTTTTTAGGATGTTTGAATTTATTAAATCTACAAATTGAATAACATATACTTGTCATGTTTTTGTCGTGTCTTCGTCATTTCTTTAAAAATCAATAAACTTAACAGTACAGTTAAGCTACTGATTTCATGTCCCTTAAGGGAACAGTTTCAAAGGTGTCTCCCGATTTGGACCCAACTGCGCAAAGATCCATCCGCTCTCACACTCAAGCAGCCAGATACGGTCGGAGTTAACTCCGACCCGGTTGGGGTAGGGAGTTGTGCTATTTAACGAATAAATAGGTGCATCCCTGCCATAAAATAAGGTTTGAAAAGAGAAAAAGGTGGTTGCCTGCCCCTTTTCGTAACACAACCTTGCCGGGTAAATGAATTCAGCAACGAAAAACCATCGGTTTGTCAGTTTCCTCGACTTTTTGCCAATATCCATAAAGCAAGTTGTTCTAGCATCACTAGCGTTGCTGTGATACCGACGGCTAAACCAAACAGGACCAAGTTACTTTCGTTGCCTGCTCGCAGTGCAAAGCTGAGTGAAGTCGCAACAGCAGGAGGGTGAACGACATCAAGTAGAATCATTAAGACAATCGTAATTACCATGGCACAACCCGCAGACCAGTAACCTGAACCTAGTAGTGCATAGGCTGTAAAGCCAAGAGTAGCTGCCATCACTTGCGAGGTGATTAATGTGCGAACTGAATTTGTGCCATGCTGAGGATCGAGGTAAATCAAGAATGCGCTGGATGCAAGGGATGCAAAGAGTAATCGTTGGCGACTAAGAACCTCTACCAATGCCAGGACTAACAAAATAACTGTAGTGGGTGCCAAAGCCAGAGCAAACTCACCTTTCAATGTCAGTTTGCGGCGCAGCGATCGATCAGCTCCCTGGATTGGCTTCAGGCTTGTGCGGTCTTGGCTCATCTCAACGTGTCTTTCCGTTTCACAGCACAACTTAAAAGGTCTGGTTGATTTTAAACAATTCTATTGTAGGCAGCAGCTACCTTAAGAGAAGAAAAGTACAGCTTGAACTTGACTGAAAAATGTAAGCAGTAGAGTAGGTAGTGCCGCGATCGCAAATAGTTTTTTGAGTCGGTGCATAGTTGCTCCTAGACATTATGGTCTTTACGCCAATACATTTTTGGCAGCACGAACGAAACCTAACTGATCCCTTGCTAACTCATTACAGTAGGCTTAAGACGTATGTTTGTGACGAGCCTAAACCCAAAGTTACACGCTCACACGGTAATTTCATCTATCAATGGTTTTAGTCTCATGCTTGATTGATTGATTCGTTTAGTAATTTTTTTGATAGATCTGCCTCCTGCTAGAGATGGAGATAGAGCTTATACGAGATGGTTAGCTAGGAGGGGGGCTTTATACGCCAACTTATTAATATTTATGGGCTTTGTTGCATGAATAATTTGAGAACTTCCTATTCAACTCCTGAGATTTAGATTTCCACTTTGTAGCTATCGGGCTTACCGAGTTGAATCATGCGATTCAATGCCGCACATTTGAGGAATAATTCCACGGCTTGATTATCAAACAGACGACGCCGCAACGTGGCACCAAAGATCGGTTTGAATCGAAACAGGGTCGTTTCTGCGAGAGAACACCGATGATAGCCACTCGCTTGCTTCCATTGTTGCCGTCCGACTTGGTCAATACGTTCGAGCACCTGGTTGCGGGGATGCGCTTGCTCGCCATCCGGTTCCTCCTCCCAACGCACGGCATCTTTGCGGGGGGGAATGGTGGGTTTCGCTCCGCGTGCTGCTATCTTGTCATAGCACTTGCGTTTGTCATAAGCTCCATCCCCCGAGACCTGCTCAATCTATCTCATATCTTTTATGCAACAACGCCATTTTTTGAAGCAAATCGATTAGCACTCATTGATGAAATTAAAAAAGCTCGTGGTCTTAGCCCGAAAGGAATTTTGGGAATCAATACGATGGTGGTTGCACGAGATTATGAGACAATTGTTCGCACAGCAGTAGAACACGGTGTAGACTTAATCATCTCTGGCGCAGGGTTGCCATTACAGTTGCCAGAATATACGGCAGACTATCCAGCGGTGGCATTAGTGCCGATTGTCTCCAGTACTCGCGCAGCGCGGATTGTATGCCGTAAATGGGAACGACAGTATGGACGATTGCCAGATGCCTTTGTCGTCGAGAGTCCAAACTCCGCAGGCGGGCATTTAGGGGCAAAATTAGAAGAGCTAGGCGATCTCGCCTTTGAAGCAGAACAGGTTATTCCAGAATTAGTCACTTACTTACAACTGGAAGTGGGACACCCTATTCCAGTTATTGCTGCCGGTGGAGTATGGGATCGGGTGGATATCGACCGAATGTTGGCACTGGGTGCGAGTGGTGTACAAATTGGGACTCGATTTATTACCACAGATGAGTGTGATGCTGATATTCACTACAAAGAATTCCATCTCCATGCAACACCAGAAGATGTAGTGATTATTTCTAGCCCTGTGGGAATGCCAGGACGAGCCTTGCGAAATGCGTTTGTTGAGAAGGAGATCGCAGACTCTCCTGATTTAGAGAAACGGTGTTTGTTTAACTGTCTCCATACCTGCAAATGTCGTGATGAACAACAATATTTCTGTATTGTTCAGGCATTAGAAAAAGCTGCACGAGGAGATATCGAAAATGGGTTGGTGTTTGCAGGCAGTAACGCTGGCAGGGCTGATCGCATCATCCCTGTTGCTGAACTGATGGCAGACTTAGTAGCCACAGAGGTACATCCGGCCTAGAGCAGATGATCTTTCAGTGGTTAAGCGATCAATGTTAATTTAAGGTCAACACACTATCTCGAAAATAAAGAGTTCAGTATTAAACGGAAAAGTTCGATGGACATTAAAGGTGAGCGGATTCCGACAGACGGATTACCTACTATGATTGCATTTGAAGTCAAGTAAGGAGATGATATCCTGATCCTACGGGATGAGCATGGTACACCCCTGTGGGAAAACCCGTGATCAACGATCTTTCGACAAGCTTTTACTAAAAGTTTTTTTACTGTTGATCAATTCATTTATAAGAGAGGAGAGTTGCGGCGCGATATTATCTAGCTCCCTTAAACTAAGAGAAACCTAGTGTCGCAAAACCATGCATCCTCGCGATTTTCCAGAGAAAGCACCCTATAACTTAAACAATGAGCTTGCAAAAGAGCGGACGCGCGCAGCTGCCGATCGCACCTTAATGGCCTGGATTCGTACCTCTCTTTCCTTAATTGGCTTTGGTTTCGGAATTCCAACAATTGTGAGAACAATTGAAATGAGTCAGAGTCCCCCAAATGCGAATCCCCGTTATTTCTCTAATATAGTTGGGCTGTCATTTATCAGCATTGGAATGTACGCTATGTTTATTGCACTTAACGAGCATCGCCAGATCCTTAAAAAAATTCGCAGCGATCGCTATGTTTATGAAAGCTCAGGCACAGCTACCCAGGTAGGTCTTGCCCTGCTCGTTGTTGGGTTTATTAGCTTTATTGGTGTCTTGATTCGGTCACTTACTTCTTAAGGTGAGCTTCATTCCATGACCGATTTCTAATTGGAACCAAAAACTAATGTGCAGCAAATAGCCAGTTTACTTAGTTTTTCCAAGTTTGCGTATAATGCAACTCAGATAAAACTCTTTCTTCAATCGACTTATGCTACGGATGCCTATACCTCTATGTATGTGATTCTACGTTTTAGCCGCGATCGTTTCAGAAAAATCGTAATTGCTCAACCCAGTAGCCAATCAGTCTGCTGTGAGGTAAGGGCACGGGAAATGGCATCCAAGGCAGAAATGCCCTGACGTTTGGCGGTGTTGACCAGCGAGCGCACCTGAGCAAATAACTCTGCCCCCCAGTCTGA
>DVDV01000078.1 GCA_015296075.1 Leptolyngbyaceae cyanobacterium M33_DOE_097
ACTTTTCATTCAGTCTCATCTTCTTGCCTAGTTGCCTCCCGAGCAAACGGGCAATGTTTTTATTTTGATCGCTACAAACCTTGCTCAGCAAAGCTTTGATGCCCGTATGATAAATTTTTACACGTATCTCGGCTCAATGCCAAGACGGGCAGCTTGCACAGGACTTGCTGTGGTAACAGTCAATCCCACTCCAAGACTCGTGGTAGCGATCGCTGCAATTAAGAAAGCTCCAACCTTCGACATCAATAGTCTCCTTCGCTCATGAACGGTTTGAAACAACGAAGGTAGATGCGTGTAACATTTATCACTTAATCAATACTGAAGCCTAGTTTTCTGCGTGAGACAAGGATCTTCACCCTCTCTTCAAAAGAAACTTCATCTATGAATTTCTGTTCTATAGAGGTAATTGAAGAGCGATCGCTCTGCCTCAAACAAGTTACGTAGTTTGTCGAGCAGTCGAGATGACAAACTACGCCTGAGAGACGCGGTAAACCAAAACCCTACGGATTAGCAATATCTAGAATCCCTGGATTGACTTCTGCCCACGCGATCGCCTCTGCCATCAAAATCGGGTCACCGGATTGCAGGTAGCTCCGCATTCGCTCAATCACCTTTACCTGGTGGCGTTGTTGCTGAATCTCTGGCTTTTGCTGCTGCGCTTGTTTTCGCGCTTCTCTTTGGGCAGCTAATTGGGCTTTAATCACTGCGATCGCTTTAGCCGGTTCCATGCCTGGGTCTATCCATGTCCAATTCGATAAATCATTACGGGCATCAGGTGTGTTTTGGGTTGAGTTTGGATCGCTAGAAACCCCATTGATATTTGAATTACGAGCATTACCTTGTAATAAGCTTGTCGGCTCGGTGCAGGTGCTTTTGGCATCCTGCACCGGCTGATTTAACTCTGGGGGGTGCGGGGGGTTTTCCACAGGTTCATGGGTGAGGAATTCGGGATGCCAGAGGTCTTTATGGCGATAGAGGGAGCTGCCGCCAATGTTGTAAGCGAGTAGCGCTTTGAAGCGGGCTGTGGCTTGGGTAGGTAACGCATTCTGTTCGAGTAACTGGGAGATCGCCTGTTGGATTTTGTCGCGAGCTGCCTGGCTCCGTTTTTGGTTTTGGCGTAGTCGACCATCGGTGGGCGTGACGGTGTTGCCCGTTGTGGTGTTGATCTCCTTGCCAAAGTGGAAGTAACGACTGGTTTGCACACACATCGCCCACTCCTCGGCGCGATGCTCAATTTCGTGCTGGTGTCGGCACCAATCGGCATAACCAGGAAGTTGCGTCGCCACTCGCACGATTTCGTCTACCAGGGCCTTGCCTTCAAGTGGTTCACAACTGTTGAGAATGTGACCGAAAACGTAAGCGCGAAGGGCGATGCGACCCAAGATGAAATTGGTCTGGCCGTGACTACTCCAACCCGGTTCAATGTCGGCGTTGAGGTCGTTGAGAAACTTATCGGCTTTGCCTGTCAGGGAATAGTGCCGTCTGCGGGCAACTTTGAGCGTTTGCTTGAGGGTCGGTTTGTGAATGGTGTTGCGGCGCTGAGCATACTGCCACTGCCACACAAACATCTCTTGACTGCTTCGCAGCGGTTGAAACTCGTCATCGAGGAGGTAAGAGCCAGCCTGCATCGGCAGCCGGTGGGCCGCAAATAGGTGAGGTTTGCCATCGGTGATGTACTCGCGCACATTGGGGAAAATTTCAAGCTGTCCGAGCGTGGGTTTGAAGCCTGCGTTACTGAGTAAGGTGTCGAGAACCAGAGCCAGTTCCCAGGATTCTTGTGGCTCACTGAATGGAAAGTAGAGATGTAAGCCACCGCTGTAAGAGCTGGTGCAAAGAATGGAGCTGACGAATCCTAAGGATTCAAGAGTGGCTCGAATACGGTTGATGGCATGCCGATCGCGCGTGGGATGGTAAGGGCTGCCCGCATCAATATCAATCACGCAGTACTGGGTTTCATGACCAAACCGCACGCCGTAAAGGTAAGCCCCCTGTTGAATCAGGCGATCGCTTAAGGGATGCCGATTCTCGGTGCGCCACTCGACTTTTGCCCCGGGGGAGGGGTGGTCAGCGTAGATATAGTCGAACCGATGCGGGAAAAGCTCGAGAAACGAGTCGCGTTCGGGGATGTAGTGGGGTGTCGAACCAAGCTGACTGAGAGAGGGGGGCGGATTCATGAAACTCAATTCCCTGAAGATATGCAGTGAAAAAAGGGAAGTGAGTGCTGAATTCACACAAAAAAATTGACAAACTTTGCCAATTTATGCGTAAAATTGACACAGCACTCTTTCGGGAATAACAGAGCCGACCAAAGCAAGAGTTAAACCCGGGAAAGATAATCAAAAATCAATATCGAAATCTAAACCCTATCTGTTCCCGCAGGTGGGGTTTTTGATTTCTAGAGCCTACCTAGAACATGACGCAGCGCCTCCTTGACGGCTAAATGAACAAACCTGTTTGCTCACAATTGCCTCACTGTAGAGAGATGAGACATTGGAAAGTATATTTGATCTTTTTCTAGATCGGAGCAATAAACCTGAGCATTTTTCTATCGAAACTTTTGAGTAGTTTCTGATGGGCTTGAGCGTTGCAACGATCTCCCCACTGTGTCGTGCATAGTGATGGTCTGGGTTGTCTGGTTCCCAGGTAACAAACGCGTCAAAGCTGACTGGTTGAGGTACGACTTGGAGCATGGTGATCGCCCTACTGTCCTGCCAAAACTTGCTCAGCGGTGAAAGGTAGCAGACCAAAAGAAGGGGAGTTGACGCGATCGCCCCCTTGAAAAACGCCACTCTCAACGTAGTTATCGCCTGTAAGGTGCAAGACTGAGACTTGCTGCTGTTCGGGGTCAATCAGCCAATATTCAGGAATTCCACGGGATTGATACTGTCTACGCTTATCCTCCAAATCGCGCTTGCGATTCTTTTTCCCAGGGCTAACCACTTCAACCACTAAGCGCGGTGGTGGCATGTCTGCGGTAATCGTTAGCCGACGTTTAGTTAGCTCTAGGTGTGCCTCGTCCAAGATCACTAAATCGGGGAATCGAGTCCGTGGTACTCCTGGCACTTCAATTTCACAACGACCTGGCCGGATCAAGCGTGGCGCGACAATTCCTGCTTGGGTCAGGAGAAGAAATAAGTAGTTAGCAATCCATTCGCTTTCTTCCCCTTCTGGCATTAGATCAACCAACTCACCCTCGACATACTCATATCGCCCTTCTGGCAAGTCTTCAGGGTTCACCAGGAGGTATTCTTCAAAATTCTTAAATCGCAGTCTTGCCTGAACCATTGCGATCGCCCCTCCTAAATATCAGGATCTAAAACTTCAGCAACCGTCAACGAAAGGTCTAGTTGAGTCAGCATTGGAGACGAGATTACAGCGTCTCCCTCAAAGACAACAGGTAACTCTGGGTAAAACAGATCATCTTGCAACAAGTGCAGGGTTACTTTTCCCTCGTGCGGATCAACAATCCAATACTCAGGAATGTGGCGTTGCTGATAGTCGGCTCGTTTTTCGATATAGTCGCGTCGATAATTTTGCTCGCCAGGGCTAACAATTTCGACGGCAAGCAGAAGGGGCACTCTAAGAACGGCTGACTTGCTTTGTTGCTGTCTTAATTGCTCCCAATCGTCACGCTTTAGAACACAAACGTCTGGCAGTCGTGATCGGTTGCTTCCGGTTCTGACGCCGGTATCTGAGCGTTTAACCTTCCAAGAGAGTTTAGCTCGTTCGACGGCAGCGTAAAACGTCCGGTCTAAAAACTCGGCAATATCCGAATGGAGCGGCGAGGCAGGGGTCACTTCCACCAATGCCCCATCGACCAACTCATAAAAGTTATCCGTGCCATCGTCGTATTCCAAGTAGTCGGGAAAGGTCAAACCTCGGTTGGCTGCAAACATTGCGATCGCCCCTATTTTCTCTTATCACCAGAAAGGTTGGATTCACTTTTACGTTCGCGCGCCGCCTTGGTCACAAGCGCCGCAGCGAGATTCGCAACAGTACGAACCTCAGTATCTGCCCATTCCTGGAGGATCTCATAAACATCGTCATCGACCGAAATGGTCATTCGCTTAGTCATATCGCAATCAGCATGGCTTTGCATAAATCTTACCTCCGCAACATCTAAAGATCCTAATTCTATGTTAATGCCATTTCATTAATTTTATGCGATCAACATAAGTTTATGCTAAAACTGGAAACAACAGGTGGAAATTAACTGGCAACGAGACTGGAAACTTTCCACTATCCAGAACTCAAAGCGTTGTGGTGTTTGCTTTTGAGGCTGGCAACAAGACTGGCAATCAACTGGAAATTAACCGAGGCAAAAAATATGGCTGATTTATCGATTCGTGAACTGGCCGCCAAGCTTGGGGTATCTCACACAGCGATTCGCAACGCGATCGCAGACATAGAGCTGGAGACGGGCAAGAAGCTTGGAAAGTCGCAGGGCCAAGGGAAGGCAACGTTATTGGATAGTTACGCACAGGAGCTAATTGCATCGAAATTCTTCAAACCCGCGACTAGTAAAGAGTCTGCTTCAGCAAGCGGTGGTGAAATTGTTCATAGGTCCGCAATGACTTATGGTGTACCGGGTTTAGCTCCTGTGACCGTGCATCGTGTCAAAGCTGACCTTGTGGCGATCGACGAAGCAAAAACTGAGTATCAAGAGATCGGCCAACAAGCTGTTATCAATCTTGCCCAGCTAGCTCAGCAATACACCTTAGTTAAAGGTGTTCAGACGTTTCGAGAAATTGACGCGACGTTTGAGGGCGTGAAGGCGAGTGCTCTGAATTCCACCCTTTCAGAGCTGGGAAAGTCCGGCGGAGCAACCGATTTGCAAGAGTAGTGATCGCCCTTCTCTTACTTTGCGGCGTTTTTTTGGGGATTTTCTGCATGGTTAAAACTCAAACCGAGCAGAACAATCAAGCACCGCTAAATCAAGTCCGATAAGTCTTTTAACCATTTATGAGGAAACAGCTATGCCCCGAAAGTTTGCGGTCGTGACATTAGCGATCGCTGCTTTACTTCCTATCACCGCTTGCGGTCCACGTTCTGAAAGCGACTGGTTAGGTGGTTATCGCCCTGGTTGGCGTGATGAGAATGCTTATCCAATTGGCGATCGCCCCCGAAGTCAGCAAGAACAGTGGCAAAGACGGCAATTAGGCGATGTTTGCTGTAACAACAATGTGCAGCGTGAGCCGGAGTGGAATTACGCCCCCGAAGCGCAACGAGTGCCACCAGAGCAGGTGTTGTCTGAGCCTCGGTACGGTGGGGCTTCCCAAACTGTCAACGCGCCGCAGTACAGCGAACCAGTCCAGACCAGCACCGAACCCAGCTTTGCAAACCAGTACCCATAGGAAAAGGGCAAGAAATCTTGCCCCTCATTTATTTACCTAGTTTGAGGATACCGAGAAATGAGAACAGGCTTTGATTTTGACGACATCACCGACTGGCTTGCAGACAACAAACTGACGCTAGGGATCTTGGCGTTGGGTGGCTTTGCAGCCATTTCGATGTTTATTGGTGGCGGTTATCAGCAACTACAGGCAAAACTTGACCGCGAATCTGGCGATAATGCCGCTGCTGAGAACCAGGCACGCGCCGAGAAGATTTTTGCGGAGTTGGGCTGTAGCGCACAAGTGATCGATGCCCAAACGCGCACCGCAAACCTGAGAACTGGCTCTTTTGTGATTGATCCAATGAGCGTGACGCGGACCAATCCCAAGGGCACCGCGATCGCATCAGGCTATGTGTGCTCTCTCGACGGCAGCATTTTTGAGGTGAAAGGCGGCACTGCCTTTCTAGTGGGCACATCCCCCCGCATCCGTCAGGAGTTGGTTAAAAGGGGCATCCCATCGCATGTAGAAGCGATGACTCAGCATGTTAACCGCATTTATGGAGACAACCGCTAATGACAACGCGAGCATTCAGAAGAGGGTTTCGCCGTCGGAATGATGGACGGGATGAACGGGGCGATCGCCCGATGAAGTCAGCCATAGGTGAACAAGTGAATTATCTGAGCGATGACCCCAAAGCTAAGCGCATCCAGAAACGGCGCAGCCTGTGGCGCTTAATCAAGCTACCTGTGTATGGCGCATTCGCCATCTGTGGCGCGTTCCTTCTCTTCCGTTCATTTGGCATCTATCAGGTCTTTTTCAGCAACGCGGGTCTACGCACGATTGGCGGTGTGTGTAGTGCGCTTCAACCCTTCCCACTTCTCGGATGGGTACTGAGCGCAGGCTGTGACACGGTATCGCGTGTGATTGTGGGCAGCATTGCCCTGGTGACACTGATTGCCCTCACCGCGTTGATGAGCATTCCAGTATTGCTCTACTTCGACCCCGCAGCCATTGAAGGAATGGTGCACCAGTTGCGCGACAACCGCAAAGAGCACCAGGCGATCGCCCTGTACACCGACGACGGCCAGGAAGTTCAGAACCTGGTGCAGCGTCACAAGAAGTTACCCGATAAGGCTTTGAGAACGCTTGCTCTGCTGTCAGTTGTTGCATTTCTGGTAGAAGCCGCGATTGTGTATTTTGTGCGTGGTCCAAAGGCGAGCATTATCACGGTGCTGATTGACTCGCTAGGTCTGGAAATGCTGCTGATTGCCTTTTTCAGCTTTCGTAATGCCTTCCTATCGAAGCCCAAACAAGCTCGTGTCGTTGATTAAGAGGTGCCCCAATGGAATCAGGACTAACAGAAATCAAAAACCACCCGTCAGGACTAGTCAAAGTTAAGCAAGAACGGCTAATTAAACCGCATGGGGGTGGTATTCTTGGGCGATTGGCTGTCACAGCGGGAGGCATTACCATCGGTTACCTGTTGCTGCCCACAGTACCCCTAGCCAGCCTCGCGATCGCCGGTGCCCTGGCGCTGTCATACCTGCAAGATGCCGATAAAATTCAGCATCCAGAAACGGCGAAACGGCTAGAACTATTGCTGCACAGCCGCACAGCCAAACATCCCTCAATCTACGAATCTCGCAAAGAATTAAAAACCTTCTACCCGATAGGTGCAGTCAATCGAGCAATTGAGTACATGCTTGATTACTGTGATTGGGTTGAATTTAGCCCCCAGAGTCGGCATCCATTGTGAGTCTTTGGCGAAATTTATGTGTTTATTGACCCCATTGATGAGCAGGTTTACTTACCCATTGATGGGCTGAAAATGTTGATGCAGCGGTGGCAGGTTGATGATTCGATCACTGTTGCAGCCGCAACTCTGCCCACCGTCGAGCCACAGGCGGTCGGCTCTGCTGTCTCGAAGACGCTTGCCCCCGCTGCCACACTACCCACCTACAAAGGAGTGCCAATTCTCCCGGGCGATCGCACCACCCTGCTAAACCGTCTGAAAGAGCAGTGCCCCGAACTGTTGAAACTCGTCAAATCCCCTCCAATCAGGCTTGTGGGGCTTCAACGCACGGGAAAAAGTACCTTTGCGTGTAAGCTTGCTTTGCTAAGGGCGTTACTGCTGGAAGGGCACACGACCTTGTGGGCGACTCCACATCGCGAGATCAATAACCGGGTGCCGGAGGTGCTTAACCCCATTGGCACCACGGCTGAAGGGGCTAAAGATTTTGCTGCGATTGAGGCGCACTGGTCTACGATTCAAGCTCAAATCGATCAAGGTCAGCCGCTCAATCTGACTGCTGTTTGGGATGAGTTTGGTGACTATGACCAGTTCCAAAATACAGATTTGTTAGGGTCCTCGTTGCGATCTCTCCTGCGGGAAAGCACCAAACATGGGTATTTTCCGGTGCTGGTGGTGCACGGGGACCAGGCATCGTTCTTGCCAGGCGTCAAAAACATCTTGACCACCCTCCAACAAAGCACCATCAAAGTTGAAACCATTGGTGAACAAGCCAATGAGTTTGGTGAGATGAAGCCAACCGGATGGGTTCAGATTACCTGGCTCGACGGCACCCAATCAGCGTTTAAAACCCCTGAATGGCTGACGGTTGAGTATCTGTTAACGCTGGTTCGTAGCAACACGAAACCTGTGTTTATGGCGCAACTCAAACCCGAATCGAAGCCCGTTCAATCAACCCCGAAATCACATGGGTCAGAGCGCGATCGCCTGGAGCAGTTATTCGGTAAATCTCCTGCTGATCTGGTTGATAACCAGGAAAGTGAGCAGGTGGTGCGCTTCGATTTGTTTGAGGAATTGGCGCGTGTGATGACGCCAGTCGATCCAATGTTTGCGGACTTTGTGTTGTGGCTAAAAACGAAGCAAGGTCAGACACTTTCTAAGCGAGACATGATTCTGTTGTGGGGCAACAAAAAGGATCGAGGTGTTGCCAGTAATGAGAAGATACAGCCGTTTATTGATAAGGCAATTGCTAACACATTGCTGGCTGAAGTTGATGGCTCCTACCGTGTCTTTAATCATGTGGTGTAACCCAAACGTGTAACTGTAACCGAGTTACAGAGAACGCTTGTTTTCTGCCCAAAAACTAGAGTGTAGCTACGAGTTTACAGTGGTTACAGCGGTTACAGTTACACCGGGTTACAGGTCCAGTTACAGCCTCAGCTACAGGTCAGTTACAGCTCGGCTACAACTCATTTCTATTAGTTGAATATATCAAAACCTGAGAATCAGGAGGGTGAAAAGTGGCTAAATTCTCACCAGGAATATTCTGCAATAATCCCGTTACGGTTAACAGAAATAACGTGTTCTGGATGTGTGATTTTGACTTACCAGAACCGATCAAAGAATCAAAATCACTCGCTCAAATTTCAGAAGTACATGGCGTGTTCTGCATGGGCTTTTACTGTGACCCCCAAGTAGGAGATTTAGTGACTTATCGCGGTTATCAATGGCGCGTCATCGGCAGACATTTTTACACCTACCGCCACAGCGAGCGGTCCCAAAGACGCATTCCAAAACTGCTACTCGAATTTTTGGGAGAAACCAATGAGGAATAGAGACGATGGCACTATCGAACAAGGCATTGCAATTTGTGTGGTGGTTATCCTGGCGATCGCTCTGGGTTGGGTTTTAAGAGATAAGGGCTTCTATTTTCGAGTTGAGCAGCGACCCACCGTCGAGCAGCAGAAATGAAACAACGTGACTTATTTGAGCCAGTGCGATCGCCCCCAACTTTCCCCGTTCAACACCTGCCAGATGAGCAACCGCGATAAGGTTGCAAACATGAAAGGTTTTATCCAGGTTTAGAGGCGTGTTATTGCCCTGATTGTGGCAGATCAATTGAAGCTAATACGCCTGAATATCCCAGGTTGATGAAACAATGAAGCCCCTAGCAATTGCCGGGGGCTTCATTGTTTCATCAGATAAAATTTAGACCTTGTGTCGATTAGTCGCGATTTCATAATCGGTTAGTAGCGCCATGTGTGAGGACTTACCAGAGCCAGGAACTGGCGACGGAAGAACTCTAACCAGAGCGTTTAAGCACTAGCGGCTATAGTTTTGACCCTACAGCTCTTTTTTGACAGGGTGCGGATTGCCCATCAACTGGCGCTGGTAATCAAATATCTAAAATAAAAAGCGCCCAAAACCCACTTTTCATAAGGCTTTGAGCCGCAATTTGTTTATTTTCACTGTTAATACTAACAACTTTATAGAACTTCTATAAAGTGAGGAAAACCCGCACGCTGATCCTTACGTTTTTCCCCTATACAAGCCAGAAATCGAAGGAAAGTCACAACAGGATACAAGTACTCTCCTTCGTATCGTTCATTTTCCACTTAATACTTTTCTCTGTTTTGCAAGGCGGGGTAACCGTACTTAGCCTTTTGCTTACCATAATTTTTGCTTTGGTACATTGGTTTCATTCAAGGCGACAAGCCGCGATTTGTTTATTTTCAAAAAAGGAACAAAACAATATGTGCAGCAATGCGAAGTATGTAGAAGTAGAAGTGCTCGGAAATATCGATGTTGTTGAACCGCATCCTCAGCCGTGCGAAGTGCTTGAAGAAGAACTTGAGTTTAGTGGTAAAGCACTCTTCGCTGTTTCTATTGAAGGTGTTATTCGCCGACGTAGAATCCGCTTTTAATTGCTAAAAACAAACCCCTGACTTTGAGTTGGGGGTTTGCGACAGCCGTTGATTGTACGTTGAACTAAAAGCATCTAAAAGTTGAAGCCTCTATCAAATGACAGGGGCTTTTATTTTGGGCTATTCGTGGTACGTCGCGATCGCCCCCTCACCTATCCGCAGTTTGGAGCATTTGCTATTTCTCTTTTGTCATTAGTACAACCATTAAACTGTAAACCCCCGCGCATTCCTGTTCACCCTCATAACCCTCTTGCACTTTGAGCAAGCCTTTTATCATTTCCATTCGGGTTGTAAAAACACCCTTTTCTCGCGCCAGTTCCACAGCTTTTTCTGTAATTCGACCTAATTGTTCTAACGATTCAGTGCATTTAGGATCTGCCTCATTAAGTAGTGCAATGAAAGGGTCAGAAGCTTCTGACTCTGACAATGCATTTGAAGAAGGTTCTTCAGCCGTTTGCACTTGCTCCGGTGATGGTTCTGATTCTGGTGAGAAACTTGGAGTTGGTGACGACGATGAAACGGGCTGCGCTAGTTGTTCAGGGGCAGGAATCATGTTGCCAATTACGCCTAGCACCAAGAATCCTGCAACTACTGCGATTTTCCCTTTTGGTGGCAACCTCATAAACATCTCGAAACAGGTAGTTAAGAGCTTTATCAAGAAACGCATTAGGAGCAACCACAATTAGGTCACTTCTACTTACTCCCGAAATAATCTTTTTCAGGCAAAATTACCAACACTTCAAATTCATTTAGGCATTAGAGAGCGCTCATTGCATAACGGTCAAACAATGGCGTGGGAAATCATCTGTTAGGCCACCGTCAAACTTCACCAGAATACGACCGTCTTTATTGCCGGTAACGATACCAATCCAACCAGCCGCATTTTTGACCCTGGTACCCTTTGGCAATGGCTCAACTTTCTCGGTAGAGATCGCCCCCTCATTCATCCTCAGTTGAGCGCGTTTGCTTCGGCGTGGTGGCTCCGGTTGGTCAGCATCATCTGGCCGATCTTCAAGCAAGTCAATGCCGCGCGCTACACCACCAATTTTGGATAGCTCAGTCAAACCTGCTGCAATCTGATCCAGGCGATTGCCTGCTTTGAATGCGATTGTATCAGTTACCGAATGTTATTCAGTCCATTCACCGTGAATAAAACCATGCACCAGCAATTCTCGATATGAGAATGATTCTCATAAAAACGTCCGGTTTTAACGTTTATGAATGGCTGAAACCCGCATTCTGCCGTTTATAACATTGAGTGCACAAGTCTTTAGACACTCTGGCTACAGTACAAATGTTTC
>DVDV01000331.1 GCA_015296075.1 Leptolyngbyaceae cyanobacterium M33_DOE_097
ACGATGCCGATTTCCAATTGGAAACCTGCCCTCAACCGTTTCGCCATTGAGTTTGGCGATCGCTTTCCAACTTGAATTTTTACCTTTGACACAATCTATTTGACATACCCAAGAGAATTGCTCTGAGTAACGATTCGGTGCTGCGATCGCGACGGTATTGGATCAGGTTGTTTTTTATCTGTTGGGCAAGCTGTTCAGCAAGTGCATTGGTAGATTGGCCTGCTGCCTGACTATCTATTTCTCGAACCGTAAAAAGGGTAATATCACCCGCTTGCACAATGGCTTCAGAGCCACGCACCTTAGCATGTACGCTATCGGGCGAGATTTCTGGAGATGCGGCGACCGCTGCTATCCGTTGCGTCACAACCCTAGCCCGTTCTTCTGCCGAAACAATGCCGGGGATACCCTCCCGAATTCGAAAAATAGGCTGGTCGCCCAACAAAACAGGGTAGCCATCGATCGCATTACCCGTTGGTTGGCTCATGGCTGCCATTGTCGTGAAAAGCAGGCAACTAAGGAAGCTAACCAGAAATAACGCGATCTCCCGACTTCGCCAGTCTCCCTGATTTAGCCGTTGTCTAACTCCCTTAAATCCGCCCATTTTGCTCATTCAACCTTAGCGTTTTAATTTTCTTTGATACGTAGAATAGCAGGCTAATCAGCGCACACTGCATCTGCGTTAAGAGAAGTAGGCTTTGCGGGGCTAAACTCAGGTTTTGTAACTCTTTATCGCTACGCTCGAAGTAAAACTTAAATGATCCCACTATCAAAGATTTCGTAGGATTGACTTGATTCGTTTCAGGCTGTTTGAATGAGCAGGGGAGTGCAGGATGCGATTTTCATTGAAACGAGCCATTGTTCGCTCCAGGCAATACTTTAGGGGCATTCAAGCGAGCAATAGTGGGAATTGGACGTGGTTAGCATCAAAGCCAGTGCCACTTGCCGCACTAAACCGATCGCTCTGGCGCACAGCAGAGCCATCGTTAGATTATTTGATGCTGCTTGTTCTATCAGCTACCATCTCTGTCCTCGGCTTACTGGCTGACAGTGCGGCGACCATCATTGGTGCGATGATTGTTGCTCCGTTAATGGGACCCATTTCAGGAATTGCTTTTTCGGTTGTGATGGCAAATCGGCGATTGCTCAAGCGATCGCTCCTCTCGCTCATCATCGGCATCTTAATGGTGATTGGGGTTTCCATGTTGATTAGTCGCCTGACCGGGCTAACCACCCTCACCGCCGAAATTCAAGGACGCACTGCGCCAACGTTGCTCGATCTGGGGGTGGCGCTGGCCGCTGGTGCAGCGGGAGCCTACGCTAAATCGCGCCGAGGCATTGCTGACGCATTGGCAGGAGTGGCGATCGCCGTTGCCTTGGTACCGCCCCTAAGCGTGGTTGGCATTGGCATTAGCCTTGGTTCACAGGGAGTTGCACTAGGCGCACTGTTGCTATTCGCCACGAACCTGGTTGGCATTGTGTTTAGTGGTAGTGTGATTTTTCTGTGGCAGCGGTATGGCTCGATTTCCCGCGCCAAAGAAGGACTGGTTATCGCGATCGCTTCGCTCGGCTTTTTGGCAATCCCATTGGGGTTTTCCTTTCAAGACTTAATTGTGAAGCAACGCACCCGCGATGAAATTCGTGACCTAATCTCACGTGAGACAGTGACTTTTGCCGAACGAGATATCCGCCGCTTCAACGTACAACGCCAGGGACAAGAGTTACTGGTTGAAATTGAAGTAGCCACCCGACCAGGAGCCATCTCCGAACGCCAGGTCAAGCTAGTACAATCTTTTCTAGAAAAACGGCTCGGACAACCGATTCGCTTAGAAGTCACCCTCATTCCCAGTGAAAAACTAACTGCCGAATAGTTCCTACTCCCTACTCCTCTACTCCCTACTCCTCTACTCCCTACCCCCCTACTCCCTACTCCTTACCCTCTACTCCCTACTCCCCACCCCTCTACTCCCTACCCCCCTACTCCCCACCCCTCTCAAGCCGAAATCAACGTCGAAGCTCGCGCCTGAAACCCAGCCTGCACCAATGCACTCACCGTCGCCTGATAATCTTGCACGCGAAACTGTGCCCCAAACCGCACAACATGGCGTTTATCGTGGCTGCTGACGATCGCAATCACCGGAACCTTTGCCGCGTCTTTCTCGCCCTGGGTTTGCAACAACACCTCTTTTAAGCGCTGGCGTTCAGCAATATCACTCGCGAGACGTGGTGAAATCTCGACCATCACCATCCGCACATCATCGACGGGTTCGGCATCTTCTACGATGAACTGAATCTGATCGTCGCGGCGATCGACCTTACCCCAGATCATCAGCCGCGCATCTGCCAGAATGTGTTGCCCAATCCGCTCAAATGATTTGGGAAACACCACGGCTTCGGTGTTGCCCGTCAAGTCTTCGAGCTGCACGATCGCCATCCGATCGCCCTTTTTGGTGACAACTGGCTTCACACTACTGATCAGCACCACTGCGCTGACAGTGCCACCATCGGCATAGTCTTCTAAGTCACTCAAGTTTACAGGTGCTAACAACCGAGCCGACTCGTACACCATCTTGAGGGGATGGTCAGAGATATAGAAACCAAGAATCTCTTTTTCTAAACGCAACCGTTCCTGGGGGGGAAAATCTTCGGTGGGGGGTGCTTTGGGGGCGACATCAAACTTGGGAGATGGTTCGTTGGCGGTTGGGCTGCTGCCAAACAAATCAAACAAGTTGCCCTGTCCACTCTCGCGATCTTTCACGCGTGACTGAGCCCAATCGAGCAGCAACTCTAAGTCTTGAATCATTTGCCGCCGATTGGCATTCGGTTCTAGCGCATCGAGTGCGCCAGCGTGGATCAATGCTTCTAAGGCGCGGCGGTTGACGGCACGGGTGTCTACGCGATCGCACAACTCTGCTAAGGACTTAAACGGCCCCTCTGCGTCCCTCGCTCTGAGAATCGCCTCCACTGGCCCCATCCCCACATTTCGCACCGCCGATAGCCCAAACAAGATGCTCTTGCCCGTCGGGGTAAAGTCCACTCCAGAACGATTGATATCCGGGGGTTGCACTTCAATCCCCATGGTCAGACAAGAGGCAATATACTTCTGCACCTTGTCCTGGTCGCCGCTGTTGGCAGTTAGCAGGGCGGCCATGTACTCGGTGGGATAGTTAGCCTTGAGGTAAGCCGTCTGGTAGGTGACATACCCGTAGGCAAAGGAGTGAGACTTGTTAAAGCAGTACTCCGCAAACTTCACCATTTGCTCAAACAAGTCTGCTGCAATTTTCTTATCAACCCCCCGTTCTTTGGCACCACTCACAAAGATTTCCTGGTGCTTTTCCATCTCCGACTTCTTCTTTTTCCCCATCGCCCGTCGTAGCAGGTCGGCTTGTCCGAGCGAGTAGCCTGCCATGTCTTGAGCAATTTTCATGATCTGTTCCTGGTAGACCATGATGCCGTAAGTCTCATTCAAAATCGGCTTGAGAATGTCGTGGGCG
Organism: Leptolyngbyaceae cyanobacterium M33_DOE_097; assembly: GCA_015296075.1. Classification (GTDB taxonomy): domain Bacteria; phylum Cyanobacteriota; class Cyanobacteriia; order Leptolyngbyales; family Leptolyngbyaceae; genus DSRU01. Next base: position 3,492 of record DVDV01000331.1, read on the forward strand.
TAGTCGATCGCCTCGCGCCCGTGTTTACGGTTGATGAACTTGGGAATCAGGCCGGCATCGAGCGGACCTGGTCGATACAACGCCAGCACTGAAGAAATGTCTTCTAGACCAGAGGGCTTGAGGTCGCGCACAATCTGGCGCATCCCGGACGACTCTAGCTGAAACACGCCTTCGAGTTCACCCCTGGCGAGTAGGCGGTAGGTCGAAGGGTCATCTAGCGGTAGGCGATCGAGGTCGATTTCGGTGTTGTGGGTTTGCTGCACCAGATCCAGTGTTTTTTGAATCATGGTGAGGTTCTTCAATCCCAGAAAGTCCATTTTTAGCAGGCCAATCGCCTCAATGTCTTCCATGTAGTACTGGGTAAAGACGGCGCCATCGGCGTTGCGTTGCAAGGGCACGATTTCATCTAAGGGGTCAGACGAGATCACGACCCCGGCGGCATGAATGCCCACACTCTTGTTGGTGCCCTCAATCCGAATGGCGGTGTCAATCCAACGGCGATAGGTCACTTCAGAACCAGGCACCGTCAAATCTTTGTCGTACTTCTCCTTAAACTCAGGCGCGGGTGTCTCATCTGAGATCATCACTTTGAGCTTGGTTGGTTTACCCCGCACCACCGGAATCATCTTGGTCATCCGGTCAGACTCGCCATAGGGAATGTTGAGCACCCGCGCCACATCCTTCAACACGGCTTTAGAAGTCATGCGGTTGTAGGTGATGATCTGGGCGACGTGGTCGGTGCCGTACTTATCAGTCACGTAGTTGATCACTTCTTCCCGGCGATCGATGCAAAAGTCGGTATCAATATCTGGCATCGACTTTCGCTCAGGGTTGAGAAATCGCTCAAACAGCAAGCCGTGATGCACCGGGTCAATGTTGGTGATGCCCATTGCATACGCCACGAGCGAACCTGCGGCTGAACCTCGTCCCGGCCCCACCGGAATGTTTTGATCGCGGGCGAACTTGATGTAGTCCCACACGACGAGAAAGTAAGCCGCAAAACCCATGCGCCGCATCATTTCCAGCTCATATTCCAGACGATCGCGATACTTTTCCTCAACCTCGTCGTAGGAATTGTAGTGCTGGCGCTCAACTAACCCCTCCCGCGCGATTTTCTCTAAATAAGTCCCGTCGGTGTAGCCCTCTGGTACGGGATAGTTGGGTAATCGGGGTTCACCCAAAATGTTGTACTCTTCGATCTTTTCAGCGACTTCGAGCGTGTTAGCGATCGCGGCCTCAATGATATCTTCCTCCAGGTGATCGCGAAACAACAGGCGCATTTCGGCGGGTGATTTAAGGTACTCAGTGCCGGTGTAGCGCAACCGCTTTTCTTCGCTGATCAACTTGCCCGTCTGAATGCACAACAACGCATCGTGCGCCTCAACGTCATAGCAGGAGGTAAAGTGCGAGTCATTCGTTGCAACAATTTTGATATCCAGTTCGGCTGCGATTCGGGCGATCTCTACATTGATGACTCGCTCTTCTTGAAAGCCGTGGTCTTGAATCTCTAGATAGTAGTCATCGCCAAACAGGTCTTTGTACCACTGAGCGACCCGTCGTGCTATCTCTGGTTTGCCCTGCATAATCGCCTGGGGAATTTCACCGGCAAGGCAACCACTCGTCACAATCAGGCCATCGTGATACTGCTCTAATAGCTCTTTATTGATACAGGGGCGCGAGAAAATCCCTTTGCCCTGGGTGCCCTTTAAGTGAGAAAGGGTGGTCAGCTTCACCAGATTTTTGTAACCCTGCTTGTTTTTTGCCAACACAATCTGGTGGTAGCGGGGGCGACGCTCTTGCTTTGTGATGTCGCCGTTGATCACGTACATCTCATTCCCAATGATCGGCTTAATATCCTTACCCTTAGTCACTTTCAGCAGCTCGATCGCCCCATACATCACCCCGTGATCGGTCAGCGCGATCGCGGGCATCCCCATTTCAATCGCCTGGTCAATCATGTTGGGGAGTTGACTCGCTCCATCAAGGAGGCTGTAGTCACTGTGGTTATGTAGGGCAACAAAGGACATAGTGGCGCAACATGAAGAGACGAGTAACAGGTTACGCGATCTTAGCCACTACGGCTAGAGTTTTTTTCAAGATTCGACTTTATGTGACTCTATATGTAGCCAAGATTGAGAAATCTATCGAAAATAAAATTCCTTCCTGGTACTAATGTATCGCTGATCGCCACCTCTGCGCAATTGCTAATTCTTGTCAAAGAAGGCTTTAGATTACTAATTTCTGCCAAATCTCTGACCGTGAAAATGTTAGTTGAAAGGTTCGATATTCAATTTCCTCAGAATTTGTTTCTCTGAGTTGGTAGAGCAACCTGATCTATTTTTTCACACGGGTTGCGCCTGAAAAAGTGGACTTAACAACTCAACTCAAACATTTGAAAAAACGACATCTTCATAGAGACTTGCAAGTTGAATTTCAAATTCAAACGTGCTGAAAGAGAGTGTTACAGTTGGGTCATTGTATTCCGAAAACAGCCATTGATGAGCCGCTGTTTTGACATGATGTTCCACATGTACCTGATACTGGTCAATCAAAAGATATTCTTGAAAAGTAGGAATTGAGCGGTAAGCAAAAAACTTGTCACCGCGATCGTAGCTTTGGGTTGATTTAGATAAAACCTCAGCAATAAAGCAAGGATTGACCAATGTATCTCGGCGCCCGGTTTGCAGCTCTAACGGTTTTGGCACAACCATAACATCCGGGTAGGTATATAAGTTTGCGTCTGGAATCCAAAGTCGCTGGTCAATGTGGAACGTCTCATAAGGGTGGCGTCTGAGGGCAAGAGTTAAAGCGATGTAAAGATTCCCACTAATACGGTTGTGTTCAGGTGTGCCCCCCGTCATCGGGAAAATTTCTCCATCGCGATATTCGTTGCGTGTTTCCGAAGCGAGTTCAAGTTCGAGATAAGTTTCAACTGTGTATCGTTTGGTTTCTGCTTGAGCAGTCATGACAGGTTTTGCTCCTCAAACATCTCTTCATCAGCTTATCCAAGCTCGCTTGATTCAAGTGATGCTTTACTAAATTTATCGTCACCAATAAATCTTCAATTGTTTAAGCCGTATCTTGCGCCTTGTCTAAAGTACTTCCAAAAATTTTCAAAGGCGGTAAAATGCGATCGCCCCTCAACATTGGAGCATGCTTATGCCTGCTGATGATTTTTCCATCCTTGCTTCGCGCATTTCCGATATGGCGGCTGACTCGCGCACTGACATGGCCGCTCTTGAAGACAACCTCAAGCGGCAGGTTGACACAACCGAGCGGCTTGTGCGAATTGTTGACACGGATCTGGCTGAGATTCGCTCTGAGGTCAAGCGCCAGGGAGAAGACAGCGATCGCATCACTCGCATCTTAGAGAATGACTTGGCCGACATCAAAGACTTACTGCGACGGCAGGTTGAGGCGATGGATCGGTTGATTCGCTTGTTGGGCGATCAGGCAGATGGCCGCTAATTTTTGCCAGCCTGGTGGTTAGGGAAGGCTCTGTTTACTCTCCCCCACCTTTCGATGTATGCCGATTGACGGGTTTCTTCGTTAGGGTATGGGGTGAGACGATTTGAGGCTAATTGAAGGATGATGCGTTTAGGGCTGCTACTGCTTTTAGGTGGTTTGTCGGCTGGTTGCCAGGGCGTTTTTGAGCGATCGCCCGATTCGTCAGAGTCAGAGCCGACCAATGAGAAAGTTTCTTACGCGGCACCGACTCAACAAAAGAGCTTGATTCCAACAGAGCCACTGTCACCAACGCCGATTCAAATTACTCTGAGTTCTTTGCCAAGCCCCTACTCGACCCGGAGTGCCAGCAAGGGGCCAAACGTCGTGCCGATTCCCCAAAATGCGACGTTGCAAGTTCCTAAAGGCTTTCAAGTTAATGTTTTTGCCGAGGGGCTTGATCGTCCGCGCTGGTTGGCGTTGACTCCCACTGGGGATGTGCTTGTGACCGAAACGCGGCAAAATCGCATTCGTCTGCTGCGCGATCGCGATGGTGATGGCGTAGCGGAGACGGCTAAAGTCTTTGCTACTTCGGCAAACGGCTTAGACATTCCGTTTGGGATGGCCTTTAGCAACGATTCCTTCTTTTTAGGAAATACGAGTGCGGTGTTGCGGTTTCCTTATCGGAGTGGGCAAGAGAGCCTGGAGGGGGTTGGTCAAAAAGTCACAGACTTACCGGGTGGTGGTTACAACCAGCACTGGACGAGAAATGTGGTGGTTGCGCCCGATCAAACGAAACTTTACGTCTCGATTGGTTCACGCTCCAACAACGATGAAGAGCCATTGCCGCGTGCCTCTGTGCAAGTTATGAATCTAGATGGGAGCGATCGCCAGACTTTTGCTTCTGGGTTGCGCAATCCGGTGGGCATGGCGTTTCATCCCCAAACAGGCGAACTGTACACGACCGTGAACGAACGCGATGGGTTAGGGGATGACCTGGTGCCCGATTACTTTACCCGAATTCAGTCAGGTGAATTTTTTGGTTGGCCTTATGCGTATCTTGCGGCGAACCAACTCGATCCAAACTATGTACGCGATGGCAAAAGTCTAAAGCCCGATCTTGTCAGTCAAACGCGCACGCCCGACGTGCTCTTTCAAGCCCATTCAGCCGCCTTAGGGTTGCAGTTTTACACGGGCACGACGTTTCCAGAGCGGTATCGCAATGGGGCTTTTGTCGCCTTTCGCGGCTCGTGGAACCGAGATCAGGGGACAGGATATAAAATTGTCTTCATTCCGTTTAATCGAGAAAACCGCCCCAGAGGGTATTACGAAGACTTTTTGACTGGGTTTTTGCTCAACCCGCAAGGGCCTGACACCTGGGGAAGACCCGTTGGTTTGCTCGTGTTACCCGATGGCAGCCTGCTAATGACTGAAGAAGCAAATGGCCGTATTTATCGGATTCAGTACCGGGGTTAGTGCCAGCTAGAGGAAGATTTGCCTGCCTGGGTTCGAAACCGCTTGGAGCAATTTATAAACCATCTTTATCGACTGAGTCTGAGGGTAGGGTCTTTGGATCAGGAAGTGTGGCCCGATCGCGCCAGAGGGCTACCCCACCCAAAAGTCCGGCGATATTTGGCACGAGCTGGACGCGGTTGGGTAAAGCAAGCTCTACTTTCTTAGCATTGCCACCGCCAATATACAGGGTGTTGAAGTTGAACAATGGGTCTAAGGTCGAGATTGCTCTTTCTAACCGCTCATTCCAACGTTTTTTCCCAATCTTGTCTAAAGCGTCGCGACCAAGCTGTTCTTCATAGGTTTCCCCTTTGCGAAAGGGGTGGTGCCCCAACTCCAGATTCGGCACTAGGGTGGAATCGACAAACAATGCCGAGCCAAACCCGGTGCCAAGGGTGACTACAAGCTCAACCCCTTGACCGGAGATACAACCTAAACCCTGCATGTCGGCGTCATTAATCACTTTGACGGGCTTCTCAAATTTCTCGGTCAGGGCACCACCCAAATCAAACCCGATCCAGCTTTCGTGCAGGTTGGCGGCGGTATGGGTGACACCACTTCGGACAACGCCTGGGTAACCAACCGACACATAATCAAACTCCTTATTGGAGGTAAGTTCTAGGATGACCTCTAAAATTGAGGCTGGCGTTGCTGAAGCTGGGGTTTCGAGGCGATCGCGCTCACTCAATGGGTTACCTGAGGCATCCATCACCATGGTTTTGATCCCAGTGCCACCAATGTCAATCGCCAATATCTTCATAGTTTCCTTTTAAGCCCAGCCAGCTGCCCCTTTTCACCCACTCTAACCCACACCCATCAGAAAAACGTAATCTCTGAAACAGAGTCCAAAAATCCTGAAAACCTTAATATTGCAGAGGTTAATCGAACCAACCCAAATCTTGATCTGAGAAGCTGCTGTTTGTCGGTTTATCTGGAAATACAGGGTGAGCCAGAGATGCACGCTGCCGCTGCAGTAAAACCTCGCGCCGAATCACCACTGGGTCGTCGGTTGTTCCTGCTTTGGCAGGTGCTAAAGGGGGGGGCTGTTGAGTTGGCTTTTGTGGTTGAGTTTGCAAATGCTCGAGCTTGTTCGTCAACTCTGTATTTGCTTCAGCCAACTTTAAAGCCGTTGCTTTTGCTTGTGCCAATTCAGTTTCTAACGCAGTGGTTTGCTGCTCTCGATCCTGCAGGCTTTTGAGCTGCGCCTGATTCGCTTTCAAATCCGCTTTCAGGGTTTCGACTTCCTGCGCAAGTGCTTTTTCGCGTTCTGTTGCTTGCTCTAATGCCTGCTTGAGTTCAGCAATAGTGTTCTCAAGCTCAGTGTCAGGCTCTGGTTTGGCTTTATTGGCGAAACCAGCTGGCTTTGCTTTCGTCTGGTGGGCAGTGTTGGCACGGGCGTTAGAACGGGTTGTTTTCGCCGTTGAAGCAGGTTTTGCAGGTTCAGCCGCAACATCAATCACTTCCTCATCTGCATTCCCTTGATCGTCGGGGGTGTTTGCTTCTTCCCGCAACATATCAGACAAACGTTTTCTAACCATGTTTCCAGTCCCTTTGAATTTCATCTGCAACCCGACGATAATCGGCTTCTGCTTCACGAGCATTTTTGCCGCGCCAATGCATAATTGCAACACCATCTAAAGCAGCCCGCTCATGTGCTTTGTAAGCTCGAATAAAGGCATGACAGGCCGGAATTCCCAACTCCATCAGGGTGTTTTGTGCTTCTAGTGCTTCCCCCAAACTGCGAGGGTCAACCTTTGTTAGCAAAACCCGATGGGTCACCCCACATGGCTTGACCGTTTGTTTAACCGTCTCAATCAGTGCGGCTAAATCCATCGGCGCGGGTGGAGTGGGCAGCACAATGTAATCAGCCAAAGGTACAACACTGGCCAGCGCTTCTGAGTTGAGTGACGGGGGCGTATCGACCACCACAACTTCGTAGGAGCCTAACTCTCGCAGTTGTTTAAGCAAGTCTGGGCTGCTTTCTTTCGCGAGGTCAAAACCGCTACCCTTCTTCGTATTGCGATCGCACCACCAACTAGCTGACCCCTGTGGATCAGTATCCACTAATAGGACGCGCTGATTTTCGCCAAAGGTGGCAGCCAAATTAACGGCTGTCGTTGTTTTGCCAACACCACCCTTGCCGTTAAGAACGACCAAAATCTTGCTAGAACGAGGCAATGTTTGTGCCATAGTGTGGGCGATCGCTAGCTGTGATAGTAACTCCACCGATTGAATATATCGTGGAATTGTTAGAGATCTTGCAATCCCAACGAAATGCAACAGAAGACCCTAAATTTTGGGGGATGGCGTTGCTGAATGTTACGCAAACGTGACGGATCTTTTTGTAACAGCTCTATGACTGCTACTCTCCTAATTTATGCGACATCCGCTGTTCTGGCTCAAAAAACTTCAAATAAAAATCCCCAGAGCGTCAACCAGTTATCTCTTGCTGGATTGAAACTTTGGGGATAATTGCGTTGAAGTTAGGTTCGCAGACGAGCTTTAAGCGATCGCTGATAGTTTATTCATCATCATCGTCATCGCTATCGTCTTCAAAGTCATCACCGGTATCACTGACTTCAGACATTCCCATGTTGCCGCCAATCAGCTCATCGTCATCTAAGATTGCAGAAGAGTAAGGATCACCATTACTCGCCCCAAAGTTGCCGTAGCCGTAGGCGGTACGATCTTCAAAGGTGTCGAGGCTGAAGTTACGAGCGGTGCGATCGTCCAGCACAACATCCTTCAGATCCGCATCGTCATCGAATACACCCAACCCTTCGTAGGACAGATCTACATCCGGTCCGGTCGATTCTTCGTAAGCGTTGAAGCCTGTCCCTGCTGGAATCAAGCGTCCAATAATTACGTTTTCTTTCAGACCACGTAACCAGTCAGACTTACCTTCAATCGCCGCTTCCGTTAACACGCGAGTGGTTTCTTGGAAACTCGCGGCCGAGATAAAGCTGTCAGTGTTCAACGATGCCTTGGTGATACCGAGCAACACAGGCGTGTACTCAGCTGGTGCACCACCCGTAATCGACATGGCCTGGTTGACTTGCTCAACCTGATACATCTCGACCAATTCACCAGGCAGCATCGTGGTGTCACCACCGTCATCAATCCGCGCTTTCGAGGTCATCTGGCGCACAACTACTTCGATGTGCTTGTCAGAAATATCAATCCCTTGCGATTGATACACTGACTGGACTTCGTTCACCAAGAAAGACTGCACCTGTTGCAAGCTCTTGAGCGATGCTTCGTGTACACCAACGGTTTCGCGATAGTACTTGAAGTAACACTCTAGAATTTCGTGGGGGTTCGCCGGACCATCGGTCACGGCTTCACCCGCCGAAACCTCTTGGCCATCCACCACAATCACGCTTTGCCCAGGCCCAATTGGGTACTCAGCCACAACGCCATCTGGCTCGACGATTTTCACTTCGACCGTTTCGTCTTCCCCGTAAGTCACCTGTGCAGTACCAGGACGAGCCGCCAGTACACAGGCTTCTTTCGGTTTACGAGCTTCCAGCAATTCTTCAATTCTGGGTAGACCCTGAATGATATCCCCAGTCTTCGCCCGCTCAAAAACGAGAAGCACCAGGTTGTCACCCCGCTGTACCAGGTCGCCATCATCAATGTGTAAAACGGCACCCGCTGATACCCGATAGGGACGAGCAATTCGCAGCTTCACACTGGCATCATTAACCTCAATTACCTGCCCAGACTCCTGTAAAGGAACTCCAGGAGCAATCTCAGCACCTGCAACGACCAGACGACCTACTTCAACGCTGGGCGTTTTACCAGCTGTATCAATTGTCATTGTGTCTGCATCGCGAATCACCAATAAGCGGCGAACAGCTTCTCCTTCCTGACGAACACCCTGTACCTCACCCGCTTCTTTAGAGCGAATTTCGGTGCTAGCGACAACTCCACCAGGTAGGATTTGGTCACCATCCTTGACTAACACTTTCGTTGTTGTTGCACCTTGGGTTGTATCCGCCGCAATATCACGACGAATTACCAGGGTTTCCAGAATGACAAGTTGGAGTCGGAGAGTTTCCGGATCCGTTTCATCGGGAACAAGTTCAATGTCCGCTGCCAGTTGGGGTGCGTCTTGACCAATTTCAAGTACGAGCTGAGTTTTAAGCAACTCTAAGCCCTCAACCGACTTCACCCGCTCCCCATCTTTGTAAGGTAATCGTTGAACGGCACGCAGACTAATCGATCGCCCAGATTCCTCATTGGTAGATTCTTGGCTCGGCACCGACGGCTCATCAGGCACGGCATACTCCACGACTGGACGCAGCAGTAGAGCTGGGCCTTCCGGCGATTCAACATACTCGACATAGCGCAGTTCATCGACTTTTAGCCCCGGCATTACTTCTTGCCCAGGGTTCGCCAGAAACGCTTCCTGTGTCGTGATGTCATCGGGGTTGTCAATCATGTGAATATCACCGGGTTTGACAACAATTTCCCGCAGAATGTCATTCTTCTGAGTGACTTCGACAACCCCACTGTTTTGGCAGAAGATGTCTTTAACCACCTCGGTTCCAGCTTCGACGTATTGACCGTCTTCTACCATCAACAGCGAGATGTCCTTATTTACCTCATGGGCTTCTTCAGGAATCCATAGAATGGTGCCACCCTTCACGACTTCATAGCCCTGCTTGGCCTTACCCCGCTTGGCGACTTCGACCCCCGAGTAACGGATGATGCCACCTGTTTGGGTGTGATAGCGGTCTTCGATCAATTCAGCTACCACCTGATTGTTGACCACTTTAGTGCCAGGTGTTGCCTTCAATAGGAAGGTTTGGTTGCTGGTGGTTTCGATCATGTACTGATCGCGACCCTGGTGGCTTTCGACGTGAACCTTCGCCTGGTCAAGCAGAACGGAGGCTGTAATGATTTCAACTTCACGTCCACCTTTGCCATCACTGGTTTGAGGCAGACGAACAGTTCCCCCATGCTCCGTTACAAGCTTGGTTTCAGCCATAACGCCATTTGTTTCAAGCTGATCACCATTCTTGACAATTGGTTCAGCCCCAGGGGGTAAGTTGTAAACTTCACCTGAAAGAATCCAGATCAAACCACCTCGTTGCGCAATGCGGGTGGTGTTGCCCTGACGGTCTTTCTTCTCTTCCTGCACCAGGTCAGCAAACATGACTTGACCTGCCAGGTCAGAAGCCACGTCTTTCGTTGCTTTTTCAGTGGTTTTGCGTGAGCGACCCGTTAACGGAACTTCCGCCAATACCTTGCCCAGCTTGACCGACTGCCCATCTTTAACTAGGAGCGTCGTACCTTGGGAGATCGTGATGGTTTGAGACTGACCATTTGCTCCTTCTAAAGTGAAGGTTACTTCTGCCGACTCTAAAACGAAGGCATCTTCCCCATGTCGGGTTCGGAAGGCGCGCGTCCGAGGCTTCTTCGCAAACCTCACAACCCCATCAAAGTTGGCCCGTTCTTGACGTGCCATTTCCCCGGTAAATACACCCCCCGTGTGGAATGTCCGCATGGTTAGCTGCGTACCAGGTTCACCGATAGACTGAGCCGCAATAATTCCGACAGCTTCGCCAATGTCAACCATCTTGGCGTGGGCAAGGCTCCAGCCATAGCAATATTGGCAGACCGATCGCGTGGCTTCACAGGTCAGGGGCGATCGCACCCAAACTTCCTCTAGCCCAGCCTTCTGAATTTGAATCGCTAAGTCATCAGAAATATCTTGGTTGCGGGTCGCAACAACTTCACCTGTTTGAGGATGAATGATGTCCTCCGCTAAGATCCGACCGAGTAAGCGGTTCTTAATCGGGATCAAGGTGCGATCGCCATCTTTCATCGCCCGCACTGGAATGCCGCGCTGGGTGCCACAGTCGATTTCACGAATAATCACATCCTGTGAAACGTCTACTAGACGACGGGTCAGGTAACCCGAGTCAGCAGTTCGCAGTGCGGTGTCTACCAGACCTTTACGCGCACCATAAGAGGAAATAATGTACTCAGTCACCGTCAGACCTTCTCGGAAGTTGGTCTTAATCGGCAGGTCAATAATTTCCCCTTGTGGGTTTGCCATCAAACCACGCATCCCCACCAACTGACGTACCTGAGAGATGTTTCCCCGTGCCCCTGAAAAGGCCATCATGTAAACCGAGTTCAGCGGGTTGTTCAACTTAAAGTTGCGAACAACCTCGTCCTTCAGTTCTTCGTTAGTTCCGTTCCAGGTGTCAATTACTTTCTGAAATCGCTCAACTTCAGTAATTTCGCCCCGAGTGTAGCGTTCTTCCGTCTCGCGAATCGTTGCTGCCGCTGCCTCTAATAACTGGCGCTTGGTGGGTGGAACTTGAAGATCCTCCACACTAATCGAGACACCTGCCTGAGTTGCATAGCGGAAGCCCAAATCCTTGATGTTGTCAGCCATTTGGGCAGTGCGAGCAGTCCCATAATTGACAAAAGCCCAAGCAATTAGTTCGCGTAGTTGCTTTTTATCAATTACTCGGTTGCGGAAGATTTTCTGATTTGTTTGATCTGCCATCGTTTCCCCTTTACCTCTGCCGTGAGCCGTGTTGCCGTACCTGCGTCCTTATCGAAACTAAAATCACGAAGTGATCCAAGTAACTAAGAAAACGCCCACTAGACTGCTAATGCGTCATGAATTGTTTTGTTGTAGATGATGCGCCCAGGGGTTGTTCGCACATACTGAGAAATCAAATTACCGTCGCTGTCACGCCGCTCTCTGCGAGACTTGTACAGACGGGTGGTAATGCCATCCGAAGTGTTTTCTTCCACTAATTCTTCGTCGGCATCGCTGCCATCCACCAGACCATCAAATCTCACCCAAACGTAGGCGTGGAGGTCAACTTCTTTTTGTTGATATGCAATAATTGCGTCATCAAGGTTAGCGAAGTAACGACCAGCTCCCTTTTTCGCGTCTGGGTTTTCGGCAGTCAGGTAGTAGCAACCCAAAACCATGTCTTGGCTGGGTGTGATGATCGGTCTACCCGTCGCTGGCGACAGAATGTTGTTTGAAGCCAACATCAACAGCCGTGCTTCTGACTGAGACTCAAGCGAGAGAGGAACGTGTACCGCCATCTGGTCACCATCGAAGTCTGCGTTAAACGCTGGACAGACGAGCGGGTGAAGCTGAATCGCACGCCCTTCCACCAAAATGGGTTCAAACGCCTGAATCCCTAAACGGTGCAGCGTTGGTGCCCGGTTGAGTAGAACAGGGTGCCCTTCGATCACTTCCTCCAGGACATCCCAAACGGTTGGGTCGTTGCGTTGGATCAACTTCTTCGCAGCTTTGATGTTGTTCACCAAACCCTGACGAATTAAGCGGTGAATCACAAACGGCTGAAACAACTCGATCGCCATTTCACGCGGTAGACCGCACTGGTGAATTTTCAGCTTAGGACCGACCACAATCACCGAACGACCAGAGTAGTCAACCCGCTTACCCAACAAGTTTTGCCGGAAGCGTCCTTGTTTTCCTTCAATGATGTCTGACAAGGATTTCAGCGGGCGGTTGTTAGCACCCACTACAGTTCGACCGCGCCGACCATTATCAATCAGGGCGTCAACGGCTTCCTGTAACATCCGCTTTTCATTACGCACAATGATTTCAGGAGCCAAAATCTCTTGTAGACGAGCCAAGCGGTTATTTCGGTTGATGACTCGACGATATAAGTCGTTCAAGTCAGACGTTGCAAACCGACCACCATCAAGCTGCACCATTGGGCGCAAATCAGGTGGAATGACAGGGATATAAGACAGGATCATCCAATCCGGTTGAGAACCCGTTGCTACGAAGTTGTCGATTACCCGCAACCGTTTGATCAGCTTGGCTCGTTTTTGTCCCTTAGAGTTGGCAACTTCTTCCCGCAGCTTTTCCGCTTCAGTTTCTAAGTTGATGTCTTGCAGTAACCGTTGAATGGCCTCTGCCCCAATCCCAACTTCAATCCCAGTCAGTTGAGAATCTTCGCTGTAAAGCTGATCCTCAATCTCAATCCACTGGTCCTCGGTTAAGAGTTGCTTGTAAGTCAGGTAATCTGCATTACCGGGATCGAGCACAACATAAGAGTTGAAATAGACAATTTGTTCAACATCTCGCAGTGGCATGTCGAGCAAAATGGCCATGTAGCTAGGAATCCCCTTGAGGTACCAAACGTGCGCTACAGGCGCAGCAAGTTTGATATAGCCCATCCGGTGACGTCGAACGCGTGACTCAGTTACCTCAACCCCGCACCGCTCACATACAATACCCCGGTGCCGAACCCGCTTGTATTTACCGCAGTGGCATTCCCAATCCTTAGCCGGACCAAAAATGCGCTCGCAAAACAAGCCATCCATCTCAGGCTTCAGCGTCCGGTAGTTAATTGTTTCAGGTTTGGTTACCTCACCGACAACCTGCCCATTTGGTAAGGTGCGCTCTCCCCACTGGCGGATCCGCTCGGGAGATGCCAACCCAATCTTCACGTAGTCAAACCGCTGCTCTAGCTTTGGCATCGCTAATTTCCCTTCTTGTTGTAGCGAATAAACATAAGACATAAGAGGGGCAAGTGTGCCTCACGTCGGAAGCTTGCCCCCTTGAACCCAATTGGCTCTACTCGTCGCTATCGTCCATGTCGTCGCGCGAGAACGATTCGTAAGTTGGACGCGGTGGCGCTCGACGAACACTCACATCGGCCATTAGATCCACTTCAGCGTCACGGCTCGTTCCATCATCCCGAGTTTCTAACTTGTGAACCGAAACATCAAGACAGAGCGATTGAAGTTCACGCATTAACACCTTGAACGATTCAGGTGTACCCGGTCTAGGAATCGCCTTGCCTTTAACGATCGCATTCAGTGCCTCGTTTCGACCCTGCATATCGTCTGACTTCACAGTCAACAACTCTTGCAGCGTATAGGCTGCACCAAAGGCTTCTAGCGCCCACACTTCCATCTCTCCGAAGCGCTGACCACCCTGTTGCGCCTTGCCACCCAGAGGCTGCTGCGTGACGAGAGAGTAAGGACCTGTCGAGCGCGCGTGAATCTTGTCGTCAACTAGGTGGACCAGTTTCAGCATGTAAGCTTTACCAATCGTCACCGGTCGATCAAAAGGCTCACCTGTACGCCCGTCATAGACCTGAATCTTGCCCGGATCGTCAGGGTTAAACACCCACTCTTTCCGGGTAAACTCCATCGCTTCATCTAATTTGGCATGTACCGTTTCACGGGATTTCTCTTCGCCATGCATTTCATCAAATGGAACGACCTTAAAGCGCACATTCAGATTTTCGGCGGCCCAGCCTAAGAGACACTCATAAACCTGACCCACGTTCATCCGGGAAGGTACACCCAGAGGGTTAAGTACGATATCAAGTGGCGTGCCATCCGGCAAATAAGGCATATCTTCAATCGGCAGAATCCGAGAAATAATGCCCTTGTTGCCGTGGCGACCTGCCATCTTGTCACCCACCTGGATCTTCCGTTTTTGCGCAACGTAGACCCGCACAACCATGTTAGCCCCAGGTGGAAGTTCATCCCCTTGCTCACGGGTAAATACCCGCACGTCAACAACCCGACCCTTTTCACCGTTTGGTACTCGCAGTGAGTTGTCACGCACATCCCGCGCCTTTTCACCAAAGATTGCCCGCAGCAATTTCTCTTCGGGAGGTTGGTCAGATTCCCCTTTCGGTGTCACTTTACCGACCAGAATGTCGCCTGACTCAACCCAGGCTCCAATCCGAATAATGCCTGTTTCATCAAGCTGGCGGAGTGCATCTTCCCCAACGTTCGGAATTTCACGCGTAATTTCTTCGGGGCCGAGCTTGGTTTGACGTGCCTCAATCTCAAATTTCTCGACGTGGATTGAGGTGTAAACATCGTCATAAACAAGACGCTCACTGATCAGAATCGCGTCTTCGTAGTTGTAACCTTCCCAGGGCATGTAAGCCACAAGAATGTTTTGCCCTAACGCCAGTTCACCGCTTTCAGTCGCAGAACCATCCGCGAGAACCTGACCCGCTTGCACGCGATCGCCCAAAAACACAATCGGGCGTTGGTTCAAGCAAGTATCCTGGTTCGACCGCTGATACTTCTGAAGCTGATATTCAAGATCGCGGCCTTCAGGCGAGCGAACAACGATTTTATCAGCCGAAACATAAACGACTTCGCCATCCGTGCGACTCACCGCAACCATCCCAGAGTCACGTGCGGCCTGTGCTTCCAGCCCCGTACCGACTAAAGGACGCTCTGGACGCAGTAACGGAACCGCCTGCCGTTGCATGTTAGAGCCCATCAGTGCCCGGTTAGCGTCATCGTGCTCAAGGAATGGAATCAGTGACGTTGCAACGGAAATAATTTGTACGGGCGAAACAGCGACGTAGTCAACTTCGTCACATTTTGCAGTGGTAAACTCTTGCCGATAACGAATTGGCACCTCGCTACCAACAATAAAACCTTCGCGATCGATCGGTACGTCACCCGCCGCGACCCGCAGATCATCCTCTTCATCGGCTGTCATATAGACAGGAGCGATATCACGTCGAATGCGACCTGCTTCTACCTTAGAAAAAGGAGTCTCAATAAAACCATAGGCGTTGACTCTGGCATGGGTCGCCAAAGAACCAATTAGCCCCGCGTTTGGACCTTCTGGCGTCTCGATTGGGCAGATACGGCCATAGTGAGAGGGGTGAATATCTCGAACGGCAAAGCCTGCCCGTTCCCGGGTCAGACCACCTGGCCCCAAGGCACTTAAACGCCGCTTGTGAGTCAACTCAGCCAGTGGATTAGTTTGATCCATAAACTGAGACAACTGAGACGACCCAAAGAACTCTTTGATAGCTGCCACAAGAGGCTTGGGGTTCACCAGAGAAGCCGGAGTTAATGAACCAGCATCAGAAACCGTCATCCGTTCTCGAATGATCCGCTCCAGTCGGTTCAGACCTACGCGCACCTGGTTTTGCAACAGCTCACCGACCGATCGCACGCGACGATTGCCCAGGTGATCAATATCATCAATCTCACCAATATCAAACTCAAGATTGATCAAATAATCGATCGCCGACAAAATATCCTGTGGAGTCAGCACGCGCACAGTATCGGGAATGCTCAACCCCAGCTTACGATTTAGCTTATAACGACCCACCTTACCCAAATCGTAGCGTTTGGGATCGAAGAAACGCGAATCTAAGAGTTGTTGACCTCCAGAAACGGTCGGAGGTTCACCCGGACGTAGCTTCCGGTACAGTTCCATCAACGCTTCTTCTTCACCAAACTGACCTTCCTTTTCAATTGTCTTCTGGAAGTATTCAGGGTGACGCAGGGCATCAAAAATTTCACCATCACTCAAGCCCAAAGCCTTCAGCAAAACTTGAGCCGATAGTTTGCGAGTTTTGTCAATTCGCACCCACACAAGGTCATTTTTGTCAGTCTCAAACTTCAACCAGGCTCCCCGGTTGGGAATCAAGCTCGCATTAAAGCTGCGCCGACCGTTTTTGTCGGTTTCTGATTTGTAGTAAACCCCAGGGCTTCGTACAATTTGGTTAACGATAACGCGCTCAGCCCCGTTAATGATGAAGGTGCCTCGCTCAGTCATCAATGGCAAGTCGCCAATAAAGACTTCCTGTTCAATAATTTGACCTGTCTCTTTATTGACAAGTCGCGTCGGCACGTACATCTGAACAGCGTAAGTGCTATCCCGACGTTTTGCTTCGTCAACATCATATTTAGGGCGTTTGAGCTTAAAGTCTTTACCTACAAAATGAAGCTCAAGTTTGCCAGTGTAATCTGTAATCGGTGAAAAGCTATCAAGTTCTTCAATCAAACCTTCTTGAAGGAACCAACGGAAGCTTTCCCGCTGAATTTCAACCAGGTCAGGTAGGATGAAAGCGGGGGTAGTGAGTGTCGTGTCAGCCATGCGTCTCCTCTAGAGGGTCACGCCCAATGCGAGTTTCAGATTTTACAGGTTTTACAAAAAAACGTCAAGACAGCAATTAATCCCCGGTTGTCTGCTGGAGTCGAAACCGGAGAAAAATTAAAACCATCGAGCTTCAGGAACGGGGCAAGCTGCTAAGAGCTTTTGAGGTGCCCCTAATATGATTAGGGCAAAGCAGGGGAGCAAGAATTGCCAGAACAAAATTAAAAATCCGCGTAATTGTGCTTTCAACTATTATGGCGTACCAATTGCAAAATTGGTAGCAAAAATTTGCTTCTCAGTCAAGTCTTTGGTCGCGAAATTCACTCAATGAAGGAAAGCCGAAACAATTTTCTGGCATTTTCAGTTGTCTGAGCAGCGAGATCGGCGACTGACATCGATCGCAAATCGGCTACCCGTTCTGCCACAAAGCGAACGTAAGCTGGCTCATTACGCTTTTCGCCGCGCTTTGGTACGGGAGCCAGAAAAGGGCAATCTGTCTCAATCAGCAGGCGGTCAACGGGCACCATTTGAGCCGATGCATGAATTTGGTGAGCATTCTTGAAGGTCACAGTTCCACTAAAGCTGATGTAAAAACCCAGATCGAGAAACCAACTCGTTTCTTCAGGATTGCCACCCCAGCAATGCATCACTCCCCTGACAGCTCCCCGCTGGTTTTGAAAGCGTTGCAGAACTTCGGCTGTTTCCTTTGCCGCATCCCGGCAATGCACAATAACAGGCAAATCGAGATGCTGAGCGATCGCCAGTTGAGCTTCTAAGGCTGTAATTTGTTGACTGCGGTTACTAGCTTTAAAGAAATCAAGCCCAGTTTCGCCGATCGCAACAACCTTAGAATCAGACTGAGCCAGTTGCAAAATCTCCTCTGGACTGTGGGAACTCCAGCGTTCTTCCACATCTAAAGGATGCAAACCAACCGCAAAATACACTTCTGGAAAGCGATGAGAGATCGCCTGGATTGCTTTAAATTCACTCGGTTCTACGCAGGAGTGAACCAGCCCGACGACCCCGGCTTCACGCCAATGCTGAGCGACTGCCTCCAAATCGGGGGCGAAGCTATCAAAATTGATGTGTACGTGAGTATCAACAAGCTGCATGGGAAACTCAGACTCAATCACATTTCGTAACCGAGATAGAAACAGCAAACCAGTAGAACGGGAGAGTAAAAAGTTACCCTCCCGTTTTCTACTCTAATCAAATTTGGAGTCTCAGCTTCTCCTCAGGAGAGCTTTCCAAGATGAATGTGAAAAGCTCAATTCCGGATTGCTACTTGCAACTGCGATCCACCAACCAACCCTAAGCGGTCGGCGCATCAACTTTTTTGTACGCTTTTGCCAAACCCGCTTTTCTACGAGCACCTGTGTTACGGTGCAGAACGCCTTTCTTAACTGCTTTATCAATTTTGCTGAAAGCAGCCGACATGGAGGTTTTAACTTGCTCCATCTGTTCAGGCGTAGGGTCTGCTGTATAAGCGCCGACCGCGCTGTAATATTTTTTCATCAGCGTTTTGACAGCTGATTTGTAGCTCTTGTTACGGAGACGATTGCGTTCAGCAATTTGAATACGTTTAGCAGCAGAACGATTATTAGCCACAGTTAACCTCGAGGACCCTCTTCACCTAAACAGTATTGGACTATTGAGTCTTAGTAGACAAACTATCAATCACTAGATGAATTAATATAGCACTTAAATCAGTCACTTGCACGATCCAAAGAATTTACGAGTTAAGCTAAAGTAGCGAGTGTAGAAGTGTTGAGCGAACTCAACCCAAGCCTGAGGATCAGCCTTCTCATTCCATCATCCCTAACACTGGCATTCTGACTCCATGTTGCGAATCATTACTCAGCGGACTGAGGCTCAAAGCGAACTTCGACGCATCTGCGATCGCACCCACGATGATCAGGTAATCCATAAGGAAGCCACAGTGCGGGAGGTGCTACAAACGGTGAAGCGCCAGGGAGATAAAGCCCTCATACATTACACCGCCGAGTTTGATCGAGTACAGCTTAAAGCTGAGGATCTTCGCGTTCGGTCTGCTGAGTTAGACGCTGCTTACCAACGAGTTCCGAAAGAGCTGCTTGATGCAATTCGACTAGCACGCCGCAATATTGAGGCATTTCATCGGCAACGTGTCCCTAAAAGCTGGGTGCAGTTTTGCGATGATCAGGTCGTTTTGGGCAAGCGTTACACACCCGTAGATCGGGCCGGTCTTTATGTGCCTGGGGGGCAAGCAGCTTACCCCAGTACGGTTTTAATGAATGCTATTCCGGCGAAGGTGGCGAATGTACCTCGCATTGTTATGGTGACTCCACCCGGTGAAGCGGGGATTAACCCAGCCGTATTAGTCGCAGCCCAAGAAGCGGGAATCGAAGAAATTTATCGGGTTGGCGGTGCCCAGGCGATCGCGGCGTTGGCTTATGGCACAGAAACGATCCCAAAAGTGGATGTGATTACAGGCCCCGGTAACATCTACGTTACTCTGGCAAAGAAGCAAGTATTTGGTACGGTTGGCATTGACTCTTTAGCAGGCCCTTCGGAGGTACTGATCATTGCAGACAAGACCGCGAACCCAGTGCATGTGGCAACTGATATGCTGGCCCAAGCTGAGCATGACCAATTGGCGGCCGCAATCCTGCTGACTGATGACTCGGTTTTGGCCCGTAAAGTTGTTGAAGAAGTGAAACGACAGCTTGAAGATCACCCCCGTCGAATTTTGACCGAGAAGGCGATCGCGCATTACGGGTTAGTTGTAGTGGTTGACTCGTTGGATGTCGCTGCCGAACTCTCCAATGAATTTGCGCCAGAACACTTAGAGCTAGAAGTGGCTGACCCCTGGATGTTGATTGAAAAGATTCGCCATGCAGGTGCAATCTTCTTAGGTTACTCGACTCCAGAAGCCGTAGGGGATTACTTGGCAGGGCCAAATCACACTTTGCCGACTTCTGGCTCAGCGCGCTACGCCTCTGCCCTGAGTGTTGAGACCTTTATGAAGCACTCTAGCCTTGTGCAGTATTCGCATGAAGCGTTGCAGAAGGTTGCGAATGCAATTGATACGCTGGCAACTGCTGAAGGCTTACACTCTCACGCGGCATCGGTGCGCTTGCGGATGGACAGCGAGCAAGAACTGCCAGAGGGCTTACGAATGACGGGCGAGCAAGAACTGCCGGAGGCGTAATAAGCTGAGGCTTTGGGCGAGACTGAGGGGGAGTAATGACACTCCCTCTAAACGCGATTGCACCCAACCATCACCCCAGTACCATTCGTGAAACCCATCAATGCCTTTGCTTAGAACAAGGCGGAGGCTATTGCTGTCAACCTGATCTACATAGTGTTGCACCGCGATCGCGCCTAACCAGCTGGTGTAGGTCATTCCCTGTTGAAGCTGCTCACCCAGCCCGTTTGATAAACGGATTGGCACCAACCACTTTTGCATTTGTTCTGGTTCTATCAGGCTCTTGCGGAGGGTTTGCTCATCGGCCGTGATTTCGATGCGAAGATTGCTTTGTTGAAAAGTACCAAACATAAATTTTAAGTGGCTAAGTTGTTGGTTAAGGCAGGCTAGAGAGCAATTATCATCGTAAGATAATCAAGAGCTTAGAAATTTTTAACATTTACTCAGAGATAGATTCAATCTATCCTTTTACCGACCTTTTCCCTTGAGGACTGCCCGTGTATTTTTACTACGAACCACCCTACTTTCTCTTATTTGCTGGTTTAGTCATCAGCATTTTATCTGGGGTCGCCTTTGAAGCTGTACTTAAACAGAATGTCCGTGATTGGTCTAAAAACCGCTCAACGCGCACGCTCGCAAACCTTCAAGGGTTTCAGCTATTGATGCCGTTTTTAGGGATGGCAATGGGAATCTGGTTCTTTCTCGCTTCGGGTATCCAGATCTTTGGTTTCCCTGGCAAGTTTGCTTACATCCTCTCTGGCTCACTGACTGCCCTGATTGGTTGGTTGGTTTGGTCGCAGCTTGGCAAGATTTTGGTTCAGTTAGAGAAGGGCGGCTCTAAGGCGCTAGATCTCGACTCTTATTAAAGATAAGTGCCTCTAACCTTAATTCTAAAAGAATTGAGATGGGGGAATGATGCCTTCTTTTGTAGGCCGAAGCTGTTGCGAAGAATTTAGTTAAGGGTGGATTTGCGTTGCAGTCCACCCTATTTTTGTGTCACTCTGCTTTGAGCCTGTTGCAGCTGAGCTTCTGCTTTAGATGCCCACTGCGTATTTTTCTGTTTGCGGTATAAATCTCTGGCGTATTGCAGCACCCGCACAGCTTCGCTGTACTTTTGTTGCTGAATGAAGACTAAACCTGCGCCGTAATAAGCGTTGGCATAGTTGGAGTTAGCTTGGGCCGATCGCCGATAGGCATTTAACGCACCCTCTAAGTCACCCTGCCGAAACAGGATTGAGCCAATATTGTAGTGAGCTTCGGCATATTCAGGGTTGATTTTAACGGCTCGTTCAAAGGCAGCGCGGGCTTCTTTGACTTTGTTTTGCTGCAGGTAGACTAAGCCCATGTGATACGTCGGTTCCGGCGCTCTGGGAGTCAGTTGAGCCGCCTTTTGGAAATTGGCGATCGCTGGGTCAAATTTTCGCTCTAGCTCAAACGCTAAACCCAAGTTGTAGTAGGCCAGCCCTAATTTGGGGTCAAGCTGAATCGCCCGTTGCAAGTAATCTTTTGCCTGTTTAACATTGTTGCCCTCAAGCAGGGAAGCACCCAGATTGGCGTAGGCAAGGGCAAAGCGAGGGTCTGCCTGGGTTGCCTGGTAAAACGCAGTGGCAGCAGCTTGTAACTCTCCCTTCTGGCGGAGAGCGAGTCCAAGATTGTAGTGAGCTGCTGCCAAACGCGGATTCATTTGAGCGGCTTTCCGAAACGAGGCGATCGCCGCATCGAGCTTGCCCTGTTGAATCTGCTGTAAGCCCTGGTTCACGATCGCTTCAGCCGAGGGAGCCTGAGCAATTTGGGGCATCTCAAGGGGGAGCGCCTGACTTTTTGTGGAAATCGCGATCATGCTGCTGCTGAGCGTGAGGGCACTAACTAAAAATCCAATCTGTATTGTGCGCCGACCGAGAAGCATGGTTTATCTACTGAAAGTTTCTCGCCATTTTATAGCAGAGTTTTGGTCTGGGGAGAATTGATTTTTGGGGAGTGGGGAGTGGGGG
>DVDV01000207.1 GCA_015296075.1 Leptolyngbyaceae cyanobacterium M33_DOE_097
GAAACATTTGTACTGAAGTCAGAGCCTCTAAAGGCTTGTGCGCTCAATTTTATGAACGGCAGAATGGGTATTCCAGCCATTGATAGCTGTTCAAAATGAATATTTTTGTGAGAATTATTCTCATACTGAGAATTGCTGTTTTCTTAGGTAACTGGTTGAATAATCAAAACTTTGCTGATACAATTCATGATTGTGCATTCAAAAGCGACCTGGGCGGTTAGCTCAGCGGTAGAGCGCCTGCCTTACAAGCAGGATGCCACAGGTTCAAATCCTGTACTGCCCATTGTCTTTTGACTATCACTTTTTGGGTGGCAAATTGCCACCCACTAATCCTTATCGCAACTGTTTTAACGATTATGGCAAAGCGTGTTCAGCTCGTTCTCAATAAAGATGTCAGCAAGCTAGGCAAGGCAGGAGACCTGGTTGAAGTCGCTCCTGGTTATGCCCGTAATTACCTCCTGCCTCAAGGTATTGCTGTACGGACAAATCCTGGCATTTTGAAGCAGGTTGAGCGTCGTCGCGAGATTGAGCGTCAGCGCCTCGCTGAGTTAAAGCAACAAGCTCTTGACCTGAAGAAAGCTTTGGAAACGATTGGAACTTACCGCATTGCTAAACAAGTTGGTGAGAACGAAGCTATCTTCGGAACCGTAACTAACCAAGACGTAGCAGACGCGATTCAAGAAGCTACTAAGCAGGAAATTGATCGTCGCGGCATCACGGTGCCTGAAGTGAGCAAGCTTGGTACTTACAAAGTTGATGTTAAGCTTCATCCCGACGTGCTTGCGACAGTTCAAGTTGAAGTAGTTGCTTCTTAGTCTTTTAGAGTTTCGAGTAAATTAAAAAGTTAAAAAAGCGAGCCATTTTCAGGTTCGCTTTTTTTATTGAACGGTTGTTTGAAGAGAGACTATACACTTCGTTTGCCCCTTAAGTCCCCATTTCTTCATCCCTTCAGGCTCACCTTTAGCAGACTCTAACCTTGGGATTCAGCTTTGAAGTCAGGGGCAAATCGAAATCGAAGTTCTTAGAGGATTACCTCCACTACAGCAACTCTCTGACATCAGTCACCTGCCCCGTCACCGCTGCCGCAACCACCATTGCTGGACTCATTAGCAGCGTGCGTCCAGAGGCAGAGCCTTGCCGCCCTTTAAAGTTTCGGTTAGAAGAAGAAGCACTAATCTGCCGCCCAACCAACTTGTCAGGATTCATCGCTAAACACATTGAGCAACCCGGTTCACGCCACTCAAACCCCGCAGCCACAAAAATCTGATCCAGACCTTCGGCCTCGGCCTGTTGCTTAACAGCCTCTGAGCCAGGAACCACAAAAGCTTTCACACCATCAGCCACATACCGACCTTTTGCAACCCTCGCGGCCTCACGCAGATCGCTGATGCGACCATTGGTGCAACTGCCGATAAAGCAAACGTCAATTTTTGTGCCTGCCAGCGGTTGGCCTGGTTGCAAATCCATATATTCGTAGGCTTCTTGCGCGATCGCCCGTTCTTCTGCAGGCATTTCATCGGGGGTCGGCACAGTTTCACCGACACCAATGCCCTGACCGGGAGTAATGCCCCATGTCACTGTCGGCGCAATATCAGCTGCATCAAAAACGACAACATCGTCATATTCAGCATCTGCATCGCTTGCTATCTTTTGCCACCAGACAACGGCTTCATCCCAGGCTGCGGCTTGCGGGGCAAACTCACGGCCTTTTAAGTAATCAAATGTGACCTGATCCGGATTGACATAGCCACACCGGGCACCGCCCTCAATCGACATATTGCAGAGCGTCATTCGCTCTTCCATGCTCATCCGCTCGATTGTGCTGCCAGCATACTCATAGGCATAACCGACACCCCCCTTGACCCCCAACTTGCGGATGATATGCAAAACCACATCCTTTGCATAAACCCCCGCAGGTAGTTCGCCGTTCACTTCGACCCGCCGCACCTTGAGCTTTGACAAAGCCAGCGTCTGTGAAGCCAACACGTCTCGCACCTGGCTTGTCCCAATCCCAAAGGCGATCGCCCCAAACGCTCCATGGGTCGAGGTGTGACTATCGCCGCAAGCAACCGTCATGCCAGGTTGGGTCAAGCCCAGTTCTGGCGCAATCACATGGACAATGCCCTGCTTTCCAGAACCCACGTTATAAAACCGAATGTTATGCGCTTTGCAGTTTTGCTCTAGCGCCTGCATCATCTCTTCGGCCAAGTCATCCAGTAGGGGACGCGCACGGCTCTCAGTTGGAATGATGTGGTCTACCGTGGCGATCGTCCGTTCTGGAAACATCACCTTTAACCCGCGATCTTTTAGCATGGCAAACGCCTGGGGGCTAGTTACCTCGTGAATCAGGTGTAGCCCAATGAAAAGCTGAGTTTGCCCAGAAGGCAACACTCCAACGGTGTGGGCATCCCAAACTTTGTCAAATAGCGTTCCCCTGCTCATGGTTGATTTCGCAATTTAGTAATAGGTGTAATCTGGTCTTCAATTCTATCAACCTCAAGCCGCTTGCTGGGAACCGAATCAAGTCTGCGTGCATCAAACGGATCAGATTCCCGTTAAAGTAGGAAATTGGAACTTATACCGCATGGCACGCGCTTTGGTAGAAAACCCCATGAATCGACCCAGTTGGCTAGCCACGACAGGTAGCTACCTTGATAAGCATCCAAAGATGGCCTGGGCGGTCGCCTCCTTGTGGATCCTCCTGTTAGGAAGCCTTGTTTTTGTTTGGAATTTAGGGAACGTCGGGCTGGTTGATGAAACAGAGCCTATCTTTGCGGAAGCGGCACGACAGATGATCGTGCGCAACGATTGGATCACACCCTATTTTAATGAAGACACGCGATTTGATAAGCCACCGCTCGTTTATTGGCTGATGGCGATCGCCTACAAAATCGTTGGCGTGAATGAATGGGGCGCACGTTTACCATCAGCCCTCAGCGCGATCGCCTTGATGGGAATGTTGTTCTACATTTTAAAGCGCTATAGCCCAACCCTGCGCGATCGCATTACCCCGTGGTTTGCTGCGGCTCTAGGTACAGCTATTTATGCACTGCATCCCCTCACAATCATCTGGGGGCGTACAGGGGTTTCTGATATGTTGCTGACGAGCTGCATGAGCATGGCGTTGCTCTGCTTCTTTTGCGGCTATGCCAATCGAGAAGCAGACGCTACTACCCCTAATCAGGCGCAGAAACGGTTTTCTTTGGCCTTGCCAACCGGGGCTTACCTGCTCTCCTACCTGTTTATCGTGCTGGCCATTTTAACTAAAGGTCCCGTTGGTATTGTCTTACCAGGGTTGATTGTAGGCACTTTCCTCATCTATACTGGGCGCTTTTGGGAAGTGTGGCGTGAGATGAAACCCATTGTAGGAATCGGCATCATTCTCGTCTTAACCATCCCCTGGTACTTACTGGTTACGTGGGCCAACGGCGAAAAATTTATTGATTCCTTCTTTGGCTACCATAATGTTGAGCGGTTCACGAGCGTTGTTAACAACCACTCAGCTCCCTGGTACTTCTACTTTTTAGTCGTTGCAGTTGGGTTTGTGCCCTGGTCAACTTTTCTGCCACTCGCGATCGCCCATACCCAATTTTGGAAGCGGTCAATTGCCCGTCGTCAGTCTCGCTCTGAGCAACTTGGCTTATTTGCCGTCTTTTGGTTCGCAGGTGTCTTTCTCTTCTTCACCGTGGCAGTTACGAAGCTACCCAGTTATGTGTTGCCTCTGATGCCCGCTGCCGCCATCTTAGTCGCTTTACTCTGGCAGGCAGCCCAGTCACCAGACTTTCCTCAACGAGGGGTGCGGTTCAGCGGTTTGGTCAACGTACTGGTCTTTGTAGGCGGCGCAATCGCGCTTCCGATGGTACCTGACTTGGTTGAAAGTGACCCATTAATGCCAAACCTAACCGAGATTTTAGAAGCCTCAAGTATCGTTGAGCATGGCGTGATCTTGTTGGGGTTAGCCGCGATCGCCATTTTAGGGCTGATCTTCTTAAAGCGATCGCGGTGGCTTTGGTTGCCCAACTTGATTGGCTTCCTCGCTTTGTTTAGCCTTGTCTTGATGCCCTCACTATTCATTCTTGATGCACAACGACAAGAGCCACTGCGCCAACTGTCTCAGGCGATGGTACAAGCCCAACGCCCAGGTGAAAACTTGATTATGGTCGGCACTGAGAAACCTAGTGTTGTGTTTTACACTCAACGACCTATCAAATTTCTCAAGCATGAGCGGCGTATCGCTCGATACATAGCTAAGCAATCTGTTCAACCGGAGTCTGTTCTCGTTCTAGGCAGTGATAAGGCGCTTTCACCCAATCGATTCACTCAACCCGTGATTGCAAAATCGGGTAGTTATCGCCTGATTCGCATTGAGCAGAAAGACTACGACACGTTGCCTAAACGGGCAGACAAGCCCAGCTAACTGAGCTTGCCAATAAAAATCTATCAACAACCAAACCTTGAGAAGCTGAGCTAAAGGGTGAAGCTACTTCAATGAAGATAAACTTTGCACAAACAAGGTCAATGTCGCGAGCGAGCTTAGCCCAAACATGAGCGATCGCCCTGGCAGAATGTTGGCAACGTAAAACACAGGGTATAAAGCTCGTGCAACTACATAAAGAATTCCGGCCCAACCCACAATTGGATTCTGCACACCGACAACGTAGGCCATCAATGCTGACGCTGCAAACACCATAAAAGACTCAAAGCCATTTTGGTGTGCCCAGAATGCACGCTTCGCATGGGGTGGCAGCTTATCTGTAAAAGCACGGGGAGCCTTAAAGGCTTCCATACCGATCTTGGCGCGCGCAGCCCCAACCACTGCTAACGGCGCATAAGCCAGAAAAGCCGCGATCGCCACGCAATAGAGAATAATTGTAGAACTGGGAAAGGGTAAAGCAGGCAGATTCATCATCGGTCTTGGTAGAAGGTTTTCTCTGCTATTGTCTAGCGATTTCGTTGTTAAGAAAAGTAACACGGTGATAAATTGCTAAAACTTTAGCCGAGTGAGCAGATCACGCTGCTCTCGTCAACTCTTCTAATCACCCGCTAGCAGTCGAGCTGCCCAAAATCAGATTAGCTTGTGCCCAGTTTTACAACCCAGGCAAGTAGGCCTGTGCTTTAGCGCGGCTCATGGTTAAGAACGCTTCGGTAGACCAGGCATCAGAACCTTGACGAGTTGGTGCTTGTTTTATCACACCATAACCGTAGCCTGCTGCCAGATCACTACTCAATCGAATAAGTGTTTTTTCATCCCATGTTTTTGAATTTTGACGACGCATATATCCATTTCCTCTGCACTTCTTGTCTACAACTTCACTCTACAAATCTGCGTTAAAAGCAACAAAAACTAGCGTGCATTGTCAATATGAGCGAATTCGATGCAACCCCAATTTGCCAGTGCCTTTACACTTAAATGGGCCTATAATCAATCAGCCTAAGTACGAACAGCATCCTTATGTTCCCAAAATGCTAGTCAATAACTTGGCTACAACCGCAACATGCGTACAAACCTTGAAACACCTAGATTAAGAATCTTGGAGTCCGTAAAAATGCCGTTGTTGGTAACGATTACTACCTCTAATTTGGATCTTGTAAAGGTTGCTGATTAGCTAATTCCATCAGGGCTATTTAGGTTTAGTTGACCAACTCAATGGTTGAAACCTTAGATAAGAATTGATTTGCTCTCAATCGGTTTGTTGGTGTATCTTCCTTCAGGGATATGTCTGAGGTCACAGCAAAATGCTGAGTCTTAGGTAAAACTGAGTTAGAGCCACCTGAAATGTTGTTCTAACTGAAATTCGTCATGTCTACCACAATTAACCGCGAGTTAAAGAGTGAAACCCTAGAGCTTTTGCGGGCCTATCAACAAGAACCCAGTCCGCAAATTCGTAATCAATTAGTCGAGCTTAATTTGGGTCTGGTTCGTAAAGAAGCGCACCACTGGATTAATCAGTGCGCCGAAAGCTTTGATGACTTAATTCAAGTCGGTTCTATTGGGCTAATTCATGCCATTGAACGATTCGATATTTCAAAAGGGCATGCCTTTAGCTCGTTTGCGGTACCCTACATTCGTGGCGAGATTCAGCATTATCTACGCGATAAAAGCCCAACAGTCAGAATTCCCCGTCGCTGGCAGATGTTAAAGCGCCAAGCTGTGAAGTATGTGCGTGAGCAGCAGCAGATCCATCGCCAACCCAACGACGATGAAATTGCAGAATTCTTAGAAATTAGCCTTGCTGAGTGGCAAGAAATCAAGCTCGCCTGCAAAAACCAAACCTTGCTGAGCTTAGACTCGCCTCTTAACGAAGACGACTCGAATGCGGCTTCTTTGGGCGAAATGGTGCCCGACACTCGTTATCGCAGCTTTCAGCTGGCACAAGAAGATCAGATTCGCCTCCAGCAGGCGCTTGCTCGGCTTGAAAAGCGCACCCGCCAAATTCTAGAGTTTGTCTTCTTGTACGACTTGACTCAAAAAGAAACCGCCGAACGTTTAGGGATTAGTGCAGTGACGGTCTCACGGCGCGTTAAAAAAGGTCTAAATGTTCTGCAAAAGTCGATGGCCTCTGCCGAAGAAAGCCTCTAATTCTATATTGGGGCCTATGGTATTTAGCTAGTCAGACTTTTACAAAACCATTACTTCAGGCTAGTCGCTCTGGTTAGTCAATATCAGGGGTTCGTTGTGTGGGTTGTCAGGTTTTGACAACCTATTTTTTTGACATGGGCTAAACGATCGCCGATGTTGTAGAGATGGGCCAAATTCTTCCAATCCACGCCGATGAGCCGCTGTCCCATAGCCTTTATTGTTTGCTAAGTCATAGTCAGGATAACGAGCAGCTAACCGGGTAATCAAATCATCTCGCCAGACCTTCGCCACGATGCTAGCGGCCGCAATTTGAAGCGATCGCTGGTCCCCCTGCACAATTGTTTGTTGCGGGATCTGCAAACCAGACACGCGTTGATTGCCATCAATCAGGCAGAGTTTTGGTTGTGGCTGAAGCCGTGCGATCGCCCGCCGCATTGCCAACAGAGAGGCTTGCAGAATGTTGAGCCGATCAATCTCGCGGACAGAAGCAACCCCAATACAACAAGCAACAGCCGTTGCCCGAATTTGCTGAGCTAGCGCTTGGCGAGCTTGAGGTGTGAGTAACTTACTGTCAGTCACGCCCGCTTGAGCCAACACCGACAAGCTGACTTCGGGCAAAATCACCGCTGCCGCCACAACCGGACCAAACAAAGCACCGCGGCCAACCTCATCGACCCCTGCTACCTCGTTACTCGCAATGGCCAACAGCTCACCCGCATCGGCTTCCGCAAGTTGCGGGGCTGTTAGCAATAGCTCAAGTTGTGTCTCTGGAATTGAGCGACGCCGTGCCATTAGTCATTTGTGGCAGAAGAGCGACGCCGACGCCGACGATTGGTTGGAGTATCTTCCGCTTCGCCATTCGTTTCAGCTGATTCTGCAATCTCGCTGACTTCAACTAGCTCCGATTCTGCAACTGACTCTGCCTCAGCAACGGGTTCCGCGTCCAACAACGTCGTTTGGATAGGCGCATCATCATCTGGCCTGACTGGAGCTTCTCCTGGCAACACAACTGAGATGATCGCCGAACGCGGATTTTTAACCTCTTCTGTCGTCAAAACGAGAGGCGAAATACCCATCCAGGCGTAGACATCCTGTTCGTCATATTCCATTTCAACCGTGATCAGTTCGGGTGGCTCAACGGGAACTTTCTCCCGGCGCGATCGCCCACGCCGTTCCTCCAGTTCGGGAGCAGGTGCTTCAGTTGGCCCTTCGCTCTCAGTGGCTAGCACAACCTCTGGCAGTTCGCGCCCCCGCCGACCACCACGCCGACCGCGATCGCGACCATCACGCCCATCTCGGTTATCCCGACTATCTCGCCCAATCCGCCCTGGCATGGGCACTTCTTCGGGTGTTGCCGTAAACCCTGTCTCTGTATCTTGAGTGCTACTGCTACTACCACCCCCATTGTCGCGTCGAGTTGGCACCATGCTATAGCCGTTGCTGGAGCCAGGTCGAGGTTCCCGTCCATCCTCACGACGGCGACGGCGACGATTACCACCCACCTCCTGATAATTGGGGTGAAGTAGGGTACTTTCTTCTAGCCCATCATTTAAGTTATCGCCATAGTCATCCGCAGCGGGACGAGACTCACGGAAGCCAAAGGGTTGAAAGCGCTCAATTGGCTCACCATCTGCCCCGCTTGATTGATCGGGAAGATGAACCAGATGCCCTAAGCCCCCACATTGGGGACAAGGACGACCAAACAATTCGTAAATATTCTTACCTTGCCGTTTACGGGTTAGCTCCACTAAGCCTAACTCCGTCAACTGGGCAATTTGAGGACGGGCCTTATCAGAACGCAGGGCTTTATTGAAGTGCTCTAGCACCTGCAACTGGTCACGGCGCGAATCCATATCAATAAAGTCAACAATGATCACCCCGGCAATGTTGCGGAGGCGCAGTTGACGCGCAATTTCAGTCGCTGCTTCACAGTTCGTCCATAACACAGTTTCGCGAGCCGTAGCAGACTTAGTGAACGAACCAGAGTTAACGTCAATTACCGTTAATGCTTCGGTGCGCTCAATGATGATGTAACCACCAGAGGGCAAATCAACCCGGGGATTCAGCGCTTCCTTAATGGCCGCATTGACGCGGAAATATTCCAGCATGGGAATCGTCTCGCGATGCTGATCAACCAGCACACCAGGCGGTAACTTGCCACCATTCCAACTTAATAAGTGCTGCTTAACCCGCTTCAAGCCAATCGGCGAATCAACCACAATCCGGTTTACATCGGCACTGTAGACATCTCGCAAAACCCGGAGAATGAAGTCTTCATCACGGTTAAGCAGGGCAGGGGCGCGAGTCGTGTTGGACTCTTCTAAAATTTCTTCCCACTGCCGTTGCAAGTTCTCCAAATCTTCGATGATTGCCTCTTCGGGCATATCTTCTGCTTCAGTCCGAACCACTAACCCCATACCGGGCGGCTTAATCAAAATCGCGAGCGCTCGCAGCCGATTGCGTTCATTCTCGTTACGGATCCGGCGGGACAAATTCACTCCTTTCCCATTCGGCATCAACACCAAATAGCGACCGGGGAGGGTAATGTTTCCGGTGAGACGGGGGCCTTTATTGCCCGTCGGCTCTTTCATCACCTGCACCAGCACTTTCTGCTGCGGCATTAACAGCTCAGTGATAGAGCCAGACGTACGACGCAACTTTAGGGGACCCAGGTCAGAAACGTGAATAAAGCCATTCCGCTCACTATCACCAATATTGACAAACGCTGCGTCAATACCGGGGAGAACGTTTTCTACAATTCCCAAGTAGACATCACTAACTTGATGACTTCCTTGAGCAACTATCAATTCTTGAATCTGATCTTCTGAAAAAACGGCAGCAACCCGATGCTGCTCGGCAATTACAATCTGCTTTGACATTCAATTTCCTCAAATATTCTTAGAGCGCGAGAGCGGTTACCGGGCGTACTCGCAAAAAGTCCATAAATTTAACAAATGCAATAGGTTAACAAGCTTGATGAAATTCGTAGAGCTGTTTCCAGTACTGAAGGTTCTACTGTGGGCAAATGCTTTAACAGCCCTAACTCAGTCATCTGACTTCTGAGGCACATTCGACCTTCCAGTAGAATTCTAGCTAATGGAGCAGGCTCAAAATGTTGATAAGGGAAAATCTGGTCAAGCAAGCTGCCATGAATCTAAAACAGCGATCTTGTGAAGATACCCTGAGAGATCCCTATGCTGCAACAGCTTCTATTGAGATGAATTATAGCGTGGGATACTCTATTTGTTACTCAAGAATCGCAAAAAGTGCGCAATTCATAGATTTATCACGCATTTGCAAGGATCAGACAGTTACGGTGAATGTTAGAAGCCGAGAAAGTTAGCCCCGACACCTGTTGCAACATTTGTACAACATGCTCTGGTCGTAACAACGTGCCATCGTTTCGACAACTGCCCACGTAACAGAGCCGAGCAGTCTCAGTTACCGCCAAAATCTGAAGGTCATTCAGGCGATCGCGCAGATTCACCTGTTGCACCTTACCCGACTTGGTGGTGTGTTCAGTCCAGATCGCCTCTGAAGCCAATACTGCATCCACCCAGGTCTGCCACTGCTCAGCGGTGGGGTGCGTATCAGCATCCAAGGTGATATCCAGATGATACTCCGCTTGCTCGACCACTTGGGTAGCCGATGGAGCCGACACATCCACTTCCACTAAATGGGTGATCGGCATTTCAGCCGGAAGTTGAGCGGCTAAGCGATCGCGGAATTCCTCCAGATCTACCCGTTCCGTCAGTTCAAAATCAATGATTTCGCCAGCACTGGTGTAGCCAAGCGAGAGTGCATTCGCAGGGCTAATCCGGGGGCCGGGATGGAAACCACCTGTAAAGGTGAGCGGTAAGCTGGCTCGTCGGACTGCGCGATCGAGCAGCCGCAGCCAATCTAAATGGCTAACCAGCGCCATTTCACCATATTTACCCAGCCAAACACGGATGCGTTGAGCGCGGGTCTGATTGGGGACAAAATGCCCCGCAAACGCAGGAATGGGTAGAGGTGGCACCACCACGTTATGCCCAAAGTCAATGCCGCACACCCCACAGTGGGAGCAGCCTTCAAACGAGCAATCGGGAACGATCGCCGCTTCTAAAGCCTTCTGCAAATCGTCTTGCAACCAGCGTTTGCTAATGCCCGTATCAATATGATCCCAGGGGAGGGGAGCCTCTAAATCAAAAGTGGCTGAGGCGTCAGTCGTGGAGAACACATTCCATTCACCTGCTTCGACCTGGCGATATTTCCAGGTCAGATCCGACTCTGCGATCGCCTGCGTCCAGGCACCATAAGCGCGATCCAAACTTTCCCACCAGGCATCCATGCCAGCGCCCAACTCCCAGGCCCGCCGAATCACCGGAGCCAAACGGCGATCGCCACGGCCCACAAAGTCCTCCATTGCCGAGATCCGGACATCGGTAAAGTTGACCTTTAAGCCCCTGATGGTGCGCAATTCGGCTTGTAAAAGTGCTTGCTTGCGCTCAAACTCGGTCGTTGACACCGAATGCCACTGAAATGGAGTGTGCGGTTTAGGCGTGAAGTTGGAGATCGTTAAGTTGAAGTTGAGCCGCTTTCGCCCAGGCGCACGGCACTCTTGCTGTAACCAGCGAATGGTTTCGGCAATGCCCAACACATCGGCGTCAGTCTCACCGGGCAAGCCAATCATAAAGTAGAGCTTGACCTTGTCCCACCCTTGCTCGAAGGCTGTTTTAACCCCGCGCAACAGTTCCTCATTGGTCAAACCCTTATTAATGATGTCTCGCATTCTTTGCGTCCCCGCTTCAGGAGCAAAGGTTAGCCCTGCTTGCCGAGTACCGCCCAGAATGTTTGAAATATTTTCGTCAAATCGGTCAACCCGCTGACTCGGCAAAGAAAGCGAAATATTTTCGCCCTTCAACCGATTCTTAATTTCAACACCCACGGCTGGTAGTGCCAGGTAGTCAGAGCAACTGAGCGAAAGCAAAGAAAACTCATTGAATCCCGTTGCTGCCATGCCCTGCTCGATCGCATCAAGCACCTCAGTCGGCTCAACGTCACGGGCAGGCCGCGTCAGCATACCAGGTTGGCAAAACCGACAGCCGCGCGTGCAACCTCGACGGATCTCAATGGTTAGGCGATCGTGTACCGTTTCTACCAGTGGCACTGGGCCAATAGAGTAAGCGGGTAAGGGCGTCGCAACTCGGCGCAACACCGTCGTGGGCACATCTGGTCGAGTTGGGCAAACTGAGCCGTCTGACCGCATCTGATAAAACTGAGGCACGTACACCCCCGGCACCTGTGCCAAATCAAGCAACACCTGTTCACGGGTTAAACCGTTCAGCTTTGCTTCTTCCAGCACAAGGCCAATCTCAGGCAACAACTCTTCGCCATCGCCCAGAGCAATAAAGTCAAAAAAGTCAGCGTAAGGTTCAGGGTTGGAGGTCGCAGTTTGACCACCCGCAAAAACCAGGGGCAGCCCACCCAATTCGCCACTCCAGCTATTGCTCTGCATGCGCTCCTGCCAGGTGAGGGGAATGCCCGCCAGGTCTAGCATTTCGAGAATATTGGTGGCTCCTAGCTCATAGCTAAGGCTGAAGCCGAGAATATCGAAGTCACGTAGCGATCGCCGAGACTCAACCGCAAACAAAGGAATTTTCTCATTTCTCAGCTTGGCAGAAAGATCGGCGGCTGGCAGGTAAGCGCGATCGCACAGTTGGCGGGGCTGCGCATTGAGAATGTTGTAGAGAATAATATGCCCAAGGTTTGAGAAACCAACCTCATAGACCTCAGGATAGGTTAGCACCCAACGAATTGCTGCCTGCCTCCAATCTTTGTGAATGGCACCCAGTTCTTTACCCAGGTAACGGGCTGGACGCAAGATTTCTGAATTCAGCAACTTCTCCGCTAGCGTCACGGTAGACTTCCTTTCTCTGAGCGACTTAGTAGACCGGCACTGCCCAGTATACTGAATTGCCGCAGCGGATGCCGCTAAAAGCTTCGCCTGCTGATTAGAAATCAGACTAACAGCCGCATCCGCTAAGAAATGAAAAAGGCAATGACTAAGCCGCTAGCTCTTGCACGTAGGTATGTGAATCAAGAATTTCAAATACCTGGTCTAACTGAGTCAGTTCAAGCACCATTCGAGTTGACTTAGACAGAGAACACAAGCTGAACCGCTTATTTAAGCCAGTTGCGACCTTGTGAGCTGAGATTAAAACCATTAAGCCGGCGCTATCAATAAAATCCACCATAGCCAAGTCAATCAGCAAGCAAGAATGCTCGTCAGAGAGAACGGCTGCATTCAGTTGTTCTTGAAACTTAGACGCGTTTGCAGCACATAGAGAACCGCAAGGCTGAAGAACCGTAGACTTTTGAGGAAATGTGACTAGATTCTGCATAAAGATAAGCCCCAAACGGATAATGACCTAGTGATTCAGTGGAATATATCTAACTTAACCACCCAGAGAAGAAATCCCCTATTGGATGTAGTCCCATTCGCCGAATCTTTACTGACTAACGCAGCATATATGAAGTTTTCAGTAAGTAGATTTGCGCAACTGTATCGCACAATACGCACACAATAATCTCTTGCAACCTTTTCTACTGAGAGTATTCACGCAATTCCCAGGTAAACACGGTATCGTCTACCCAACATTATTCCTAGAGGCTGATTAATTCGTAAGTATGAATCCAAATCAGCCTCTATCCCAGAGCAAATTAAATTGGCTCAAAATGCCAGGAAAACTGACACATAGGCGATCGCGTATGGCTCCACCGAAGCAAAAACAGCCCAGCCTAGGCCCAAAAGTTAGAGGTATCAATTAATACTCTAAAGAGATAGCTTAATTTCGTGAAAATCACTCTTGAGAAATAGAAGCCGATTGGAAAATATATTCTCTATTTCATCAGCGGGGTGATTAAACCTTGACAGTTGGCTCCTTAATCGCAGCTGCCTCGGCTGACTCAATTGGCGAAGAAAATGCACTCAGCGTCGATTCGCCTGTAATGAGTCGGGCACCCCGATTTCGCGTGAAGTAACTCCATGCCCATTGGGTCAGCACAATCAGTTTGTTGTCAAACTCGATCAAGTAAAAGATATGAGCAAAGACCCAAACCAGCCAGGCTAATGGCCCGGACAGCTTCATAAAACCGAGATCGGCCACTGCTTTATTTTGGCCAATCACCGCCAAGCTACCGTTGTTGTTGTATTCAAACGGGGACAGGTCATTGCCCATTAACCGCTGCCGAATCAGACGAGCCACATACTCGCCCTGTTGCATCGCCACGGGTGCCACCCCTGGAAGCGGTTTGTCATCTTGATGGGCATAATGAGCCAAATCACCAATCACAAAAATGTTGGGATAGTCTGGCACGCTCAAATCAGGCCCAACAATTACGCGACCCACCCGATCTAACTCAGCTCTCGTCCGTTCGGCTAAAATTTTGCCCATTGCTGAAGCTTTCACACCCGCTGCCCAAAGAATCGTCTGAGCCGGAATTTGCTCAACGACATCCCCTTGCTTGGCACTCACTACCCCATCTTCAATATTGGTTACCAACGTTTTAGTGCGCACATCAACGCCCAACAGCCGCAAAGAAGCTTCAGCTTCGGCAGACAACTCAGGTGGGTAAGGTGGCAAAACCCGGTCTAAGCCTTCTAGCAGTAGAATACGGGCTTCAGTCGTGTTGATACTGCGAAAGTCTTCTTTGAGCGTGGCATGAGCTAACTCGGCGATCGCCCCCGCTAGCTCAACCCCCGTTGGGCCACCGCCCACAATCACAAAGGTCAGCCAGGCCAACCGCTTCGCAGGATCGGTTTCTTTTTCAGCCGCCTCAAACGCCAAAAAGATACGACGGCGCATTTCCAAAGCGTCTTCAACCGTTTTCAAACCAGGGGCCGTGTCCTTCCACTGGTCATTACCAAAATAGTGGTGGCTGACGCCCGTTGCTAAAACCAGCGTGTCATAGGGAATTTCGTTATCCTTAGTGATCACGCACTGGCGATCGGCATCTAAATCAAGGACTTCTTCCATCAACACCCGCGTATTTTTGTTCCGTGCCAAAATCGCCCGTAGCGGCGAAGAAATATCCGCTGGAGAAACAGTGCCCGTTGCAACCTGGTACAGCAGAGGTTGGAATAAATGAAAGTTTCGCTTGTCGATCAGGGTGACATGAACCGGGGCACGCCCCAGAGATTTTGCTGCGTATAACCCACCAAAACCAC
The DNA here is from genome assembly GCA_015296075.1 of Leptolyngbyaceae cyanobacterium M33_DOE_097. Classification (GTDB taxonomy): domain Bacteria; phylum Cyanobacteriota; class Cyanobacteriia; order Leptolyngbyales; family Leptolyngbyaceae; genus DSRU01. The sequence continues at coordinate 14,790 of DVDV01000207.1, forward strand.
CGCCGACAATAACGACCCGATGCTTATCCGTGATTTCAGTCGTCATGGTTAAACCTTTGCCGTAATGCCTGCAAACTACTAAAAATTGCGGTCAGAATTTGGCGAAACAAGAAAGCGATTCAGCCAAAATCTGATGTCTTTTGCCATCAGCCTAGCTTAGTTGGCTTGACCAAGCGTTGTGGGTAGCTTGTGTTACGAGTTTGAAAATTTTTCTTAAGCGACCTGTTTGCTTTAACCCTAAGTCGATCGCCCTGACAACGTGACACCCTGTAGTCTAAACAAAAGCAAGTCTGAGCGCCTTACCCTTTAGGTAGGCGATCGCATTTCCTCAACGAGGCAGTTTCAAACGACTTTTGAGTGGGACTCAATCGCTTAACTCAGAATCTGGCAGTTGAGTGGCTTCTGGTGCATCTAACTTCACCGCTTCAGTAGCTGCATCTTCTGGCTCAGCCGCTTCTAAACGCAGTTGTGAAAAGACGTGGTAGTTATCTGGGTCAAATAGATTAGCCTTAATCTGCTCATCAATCTCGATTCGCACCAAGTTGTACTGCACATTTTCAGCATGAATCGCAAACGTGACATTAAACACTTCCATGAAATTCACGACCCAGGCACAATCGTTCTCAGGATAGTCCTGGTAATAGCGAATCAAGCTTGCAATACAGGCTTCTAAGTGAGTGCGCGCGTGCTTGCAGATCAAAATAATCTTCAGCAAAACAATCACTAAGGTAATTGGGTTGCCGTGAGACAACAGCAAGACAAACAGTTTAGAAGGCTCTTGCTGGTTTTCAGTGGTCAGGTACTCGATGATGCGATTGCACGAGCGCAGGATCAGAGCATGACTGATCACCTCATCATCGTGAGAAGGATACAGATCATCTAACCGAGCGGCCAGACTGTTTTGCAGCGTGTTTGCAAAGTCAACGTTTTCAACTGAGAAAACCAGATACTTTCTCAAGCTGCGCTTAAAGTCGCGATACGTAACATTTTGAGTCTGCTGAGTAAAGATATTGGCCAGGTTGGCGTAGCTAAATGGGCCGCGCCGAGCAACGATGGTCTTGATCAACCGTAATGCATCATCCCCAAGGGCTGTCGGGTTTTTAAGCTGACGACTTGCAGGCACACGCAGCTGCGATCGCGCAATGTACATCGCCAAATCAAACTTAAACCGATCCTTTAACTGGCGCGAGAGCGCCCGCGCCGCTTCACGCTGCTCAATCGGATTTTGCAGGTCGATATACTGAGGCACCAGCAGGTAGGACGTGTAGCGCGATGTCCAGGGGCCTTGAATCTGGTCTTCATAACGTGCGGCAAATAAGGTCAGCTCTTCATAATCAGGGCTGGCAACAAAATTGTTGACCCACTGACGCAGACGTTTCAGGGTTTGAGAATGGGTGTGCCGACTCACAAGTGGGTCGGAAAAAACCTGCACCAACTCTTGTATTGGCTTGTAATTACGAGTCGCATCCCAGTTGTTGACCAAAATGTAGCAGCAGCGCTTGAGTGTGTAGCGAAACTCTTGCTCATTGTTGGCAAAAACAATGTCATAGACCGCATGCAACGACTCAGAACTAGTGGAGTCTACGTGATAGATAAAGAGCCGCTTAAACTCAATTAACACCTCCTCTGGAGGCCATTTCTTCACAATTCCTAACAAGAAATTGTAGATAACATCTTGTGCCTGCTGAATGCTTCGCCCTCGCTGGTAAGCGCGACTAGAGGAGGACGGAGTTGATTGGGAACTATGAGTAACATCCCTAAGCATCATAAGCATCCAGGACTAAGAGGGAACCGCAGGTATGAATCAACAGAAACCAATAGAAACGAGCCAAGGCGTTTAGTCAACGGCTAACACCGAAACTGAGATGCCTCAAAATTAGAGGGCATTAGTCAAAAGACTATCTTACCGAGGTAAAGAATTTGCAAGTTTCTTCTCAGCAAAGGAGTTACGACCTCTCACTAACTCTAGAGGTCAAGCCTATTCCTCTACTCACCCTGATACTGTCATCATCTAAGTTTTTGAGGAAGGGTCGAGTGACCTGTAAGCGGCTAGGAGTGTGAGATATCGGAAAAAAAGTAGTGATTTCTATCACGCTTGTTGCTTTACACATGGGGGCACTGGTAGATGACGCAAAGGAATACCAATCAACTCAAACAGGAAGCAAGTCCTTCCTTGATTTAAAAACACCAGGATCGCCAAAATTTCCTGATTTTTCTCAAAAACAGAGAATGAATTTAATTTAGTTTGTTCTTAAACAAGTAATTGGCAGAAAAAGACCTGACTCCGTTGCTTGAGATGTGCCACCCTGACAAGTAGAAAAAGCGTATGGATCGGTGAGATGCATCTAATTATTCACAGTATGCCCAAAAGTATCCGAAGAAACATAGTTTTTGGTCAAAAATACAGATCTCCTTTGGATTCGACGGAAGCAGAGTTAGATTTGGGCGGCGGCGCGCTGACGGCAATTCGCGGTAAACGGTGTTTAAATCCACACAAGATCTCCCACGAAATTGTATTCAGGGTATTTGCCCAGTCATCTGCCGTAATCCTCTCTGAACCATCCCAACCAAGCAGGGTCACCACTTCGCCCTCAGTCAAATTAGGCAAATCGCTGACATCCAGCATGAGTTGATCCATCGTGATCGTACCGATCTGTTTGACCCTCTGCCCCCGAATTAGCACCTGCATTCGATTGGTCAATTGACGCGGCACCCCATCAGCATAGCCAATCCCAACGACAGCCATACGCAGCGATCGCGGGGTCACAAAACGATATCCGTAGCTCACCCCCCTTCCAGCCGGAATCGTCTTGACCTGGGTAATGCGGGCTTTCACTTGCAGCGCTGGGCGTAGGTCCAAAACGTGTTGCAGATGAGGAGCCGGACTTAACCCATACAGCGCTAACCCAGTCCGCACCATGTCATAATGCAGAGCGGGATCCGTCAACGTCGCGGCAGAGTTAGCCAGGTGTAGTTGCGGAGGTTGAATGCCCACTCGGCGAATGGCCGCGATCGCCTGCTCAAATCGGTGCTGCTGTTGACGCATCACGCTTGGGTCTGGTTCATCTGCCGTTGCCAGATGGGAATAGATGCTGACAATTTTGAGATGAGGTAAACTGCGCACGAGTTGAGCAAACGCAGGCGCATCTTGCCAGTCAGTGCCCAGGCGTGACATGCCTGTGTCTAGCTTCAGGTGGACGGGTAGCGGGGCAAACTCAGTCAGCTCTGCCATCGCCTCTGAAAAAATGAATGCCTGCTTGGGCGAACACACAGTTGGTTGCAACTGCCAGCGAGCGATCGCGCGTACCTGTTCGGGGGTGTTGACGGCACCCAAAATTAGGATAGGAGCTGAAATGCCACTTTCGCGTAGCTCAATGCCTTCGGGAATCGTTGCCACCCCCAACCAACTAGCCCCCGCTTCTAATGCAGTCTGGGCAACCAACGGGGCACCATGACCATAAGCATCGGCTTTGACAATCGCCATCAGTGCCGTTTGCGGCAATAACAAGCGGCGAATTTGACGGACATTATGGGCGATCGCGACCGGATTAATCTCGACCCAGGCCCGTTCGCGCTCAATCTCTGCTAACCCGAAACGATAATCCCAGCCCAACATACAGCGTCTTCCTCATCACTCAGTCACACCGACCCATCTCGTTCAACTCCAGCGGGTAGCTTCCGCAATTACCCTTAATCTTCATGCTGAGGTTGATTAATTCTGCAAAGGTACTCAATAAATACAGCGAAATTGCCGGACTGAACAACCCAACCAGCAAAGATTTTTGTCATGGCTAAAGGGCATATTCCCCTATCAATCGAGCTTGACAGGGTGAGGCTGTCAGTGCGATCGCGTCTACTTTTTCAGCTTTATTAACTGCGGTTGTCCAGCTTGATTGATTTGTACTTCGTAACCCAACTTGGCGAGTTCGGTTTTGACTTTGGCTTGCGTCTGGCGATCGCCTGATACTAAGGCATCGACATAAATTGAGGCCCAGGAATTTACCCTGACTGGCAAGCTATTCGGGTCACGCTTCAAAAACTCTGCGATGCCGTTGAAGAGATCAGCAAGTTTAGGATCTACTGGTTTTGCCCACTCAGCCGCCATTTCATGCGAACGAATCGCCCCTGGCACATCGCCCAACAACAAAAGCTGGTCTAACCCTTTAAACCGCCAAACTCGATAGGCATTGGGAGCAATCTCAGGAGAGAGGGCAGCTGTTCCTCGCTCCATCAGTTTGACTGAAACTTCTGGCTGACCCAGTTGATAGGAAATACTGCTAGAGAGAAAGGGATAGGCGTCAACAAAACGTGGATCGCGCCTTGTGATCACGTCAAAGTACAGTGGAGCAAGGTCATACCCTGTTTTGTTGCGCACAGGGATGTCGCCGTAGTACTCCAAAAATTTTAGAAACACCCAGTCAGCGACAACATTGTCAAACCCAAAGGTTGGCACTTGCCCCAACAACTGCAGCTGGGCGGCTTCTTGTTGCTCTGCTAGCTGAGGATTAGATTCCCAGAGGGAGGGTTGCTGTAGTTGCGATCGCTGCATGGAAACCACACCCGCCATAGCCGCCACTGCCACCGCTGCTTGTAGAAGCAATCTTTTCGCGCGATCGCCCACATGAAAAGAAGAGTTCATCGGTTGCTCTCCCACAACGCTCTCTACTATAGTCCCCATTCATAGCTTAAAAATACGTCAGTCATAGATAGAAGCAGGTACGCGTTTGCCTTTTTATAGCTGTGCTTTAGAGGGTGTTGCGAAGCCTTAGTTATCCAAAATTGAAACGGGCTGTGTCACAGAGCAACGCCCCAAGCAGATCGTCCTCTATCTCCACAGAGAATACTGGAGAAAGGGGGTACTGGTGTGTCGCATTCGTAACTTCAGTTGGCATTGCTGACCGACTTCGCGTGGCATAGCAGAGGAGCGAAACGGGCGATCGTTCGTTCAATGCTTGCTCAAATACTTCGTTTTATTACCTGTCCTGATCCGCTCAGGAAATCTCGAATAGGACTAATGACCAGTACTCTGCCAAACCGTTCGGTCTATGGGGGCAGCTCACAAAAAATTTACAGAAAGCAACGTATATTAATCGTTTCTCAGGGATTTCTTAAAAATTTACCGAGGTTACCTATGTGCAAATCACTCTAGATTTCGTTAAAGTGTTCGGAAGTGTTGGATGATTTTTCTTTGACTAACTCTGAGTGGAGTTGCGTGAGGGTGTTCATCGCTAATCTTCAAGGACGCTCGCTAAACTGTCATGCATTGTCTGTATTAAGCTCTTAGTAACTGGTTAAAGTTACTTTGGTCGAGTAAACGTTTAGTTGAACTAACTCTAGGTTGCTACAGTCCAAGTTGATGGTTGCTCAGCTAGGCAATGGTACTAAACAGACAAAAACTGGCAAGAGTTTCTTTAGATGTTTTGTTTGATGAAAGATCAAAAGCCTGCTGCATAATCATGTGCGGCATCAGTTCTGTTTAATCAAAAATTTGAGTTTCACAGCTCTGGGCTTTGCTCCGCTTGTTTCCTGGTTCCTCCTCAACACTTACAAGCCTCAAACTTCATTTCGACCCCTTGGTGAATCCATGAACCGACTTCGTAAATGCTCCCCTGTCTATAAAGTTGCTTTTTACGGTGCCGCTTTTGCAGCAGCGACTGCTGTCTCTTTTGTTGATGTAGGTAATACACGGGTTAAAGCCGCTCTAGAAGATAGCCCTAAAGCGATTCTTGATGAGGCTTGGCAAATTGTAAATAACGAGTATGTTGACCCCAGCTTTAATAAAACGAATTGGAAGGCCGTTCGACAGGATTTATTGAGTCGAAACTACACAAGTCGTGAACAGGCTTACAAAGCACTCGCCGCTGCGCTTGAAAAGCTTGAAGATCCTTACACTCGCTTTATGGATCCAAAGCAATTTGAGGCTTTGACCAGCCAAACTTCAGGAGAGCTGTCTGGAATCGGGATTCGGCTTGAGCAAGATAACAAAACAAAGTCGCTGCTAGTCGTTGAGCCAATTGATGGTTCTCCGGCGTTAAAGGCAGGCATGCGCACTGGCGACGAAATCGTTGCGATCGACAATCGCATGACCTATGGCATGACTGTCGAAGAAGCATCAGAGCTGATTCGGGGTGAAGCTGGCTCAAAAGTCCAGTTGCGAATTCGTCGGGACGGCAAACTGTTCAACGTTTCGATTACCCGCGCTCGCATTGAGTTACCCGCTGTTCGCTACTCGGTGAAGCAAGAGGGAAGCCAACGCTATGGTTATATTCGCCTGAATGAGTTTAGCGCTCATGCCGCCGAGCAAATGCGCAATGCCATTCGCAAGCTAACCGCACAAAACGTCAATGGGTTCGTGCTGGATCTACGTGGTAATCCAGGTGGGTTGTTGCAGTCGAGCATCGAGATCAGCCGGATGTGGATGGATCGCGGCGCGATCGTCAAAACGGTTGATCGTAAGGGCAAGAGCATTCGTGAATTTGCCAACCAGACCGCACTGACCAAGTTGCCGCTTGTCGTGCTGGTTGACAATGACTCAGCTAGCTCTAGTGAAATTTTGACCGGGGCCTTGATGGATAACAAACGAGCTACTATTGTGGGTACTCAAACCTTTGGCAAGGCGCTGGTGCAATCGGTTCACTCGCTCTCAGATGGCTCTGGGCTGGCAGTCACGATCGCCCACTACTACACTCCCAAGGGCACTGACATCAGCAAGAAAGGGATTACGCCAGACGTAAAAGTGGGGTTAACGGAACGCGATCGCGATCGGTTAGCGGCTGATCCTAAGTTGATTGCGACCCAAGCTGATCCTCAATACGCCAAGGCGATCTCAGCGCTTGACCAGCTTGTCATTGTTAAACCCTCAAGCACCAACAAGCCGCAAGCCAGCAACATTGAGCCGTAGGCAAGACTCTCAGTTTAGAGGTGGCGAAGACGCGTAACGGCTTCCCATCTCTAGCGGCTTCAGATAACAGCAGATGTTTTATTTGTGCAAGCGTGCCCATCGTTTTAGAACGACAAAAGTGGGCACGTTTTGTTTTGCCTAGCTCCCGCTGATTTGCTTCACGAGATGCGGTAGCTCTGGCAAGATCAGCTTTTGGGTCGCGAGCGTCACCGCATTGCTCGACCCTGGCAGCGAGAAGACTAACTTACCGCGAAAGGTGCCAGCCGTAGCGCGTGAGGCGATCGCGCGCGAACCAATTTCTTGATAACTAAGCCAGCGAAACACCTCACCAAAGCCAGGTAACGTTTTTTCTAATAGTTGCTCAATTGCGTCGTAGGTCGTATCGCGAGGGGCAATGCCAGTGCCACCATTCATGATCACGGCTGACACATCCGATCTCAGGCTCAACTCTTCTAGCATCGCTTGAATCAAGACTGGCTCATCTTTGAGAATCGTATAAAATGCAATCGCGTGTCCGGCTTCGGTCAACAGCTGTTGCACAATCTGCCCGCTGCGATCGGTTTCAAGCGTACGTGTGTCGCTGACTGTAATTACGGCACAGCCAACCGAGAGGCGTTTTGTATCAGGGTGGGGGGGCGTCATAACTCGCTACCAGCAAACTCAAAAATTGCTGCCAGCAGCATACCGCAAATCGATTAGCAGGCATTACTCAGCGGGAGCCTGAGCAGTAGACAGTTTCAGACCGACCAGAAGTGGGGCTAGTTCCAACGAGCCAACGGTTTGCCAGTCTACTCGCCGACCAGAACCATAATCATAGTAAAAATGCAAACTGAGATAAGCATCTGGTAAGTAAATCAACCGCTCAGCCCATTCGATCGCAACAATGCCGGGTTCTTTTTCGTCCCCTTCCCAGTATGTTTCGGGATAGAGGGATGCCGCTTCTGATGGACTCAAACGGTAAAGATCGAAATGATAAAGCGGTAAACGCCCATTCCAGTATTCATTGATCAGGGCAAAGGTTGGGCTATCGATCGGGTCAGCAATGCCTAGCCCCTCGCCTAAGCCTTGCACAAAGGTTGTCTTACCACTGCCTAAATCACCCTGAAGTAGCAGCACCGTATAAGCAGGAAGCACTTGACCCAGTTGCACCCCCAGCGATCGCGTGGCATGAGCGTCAGGCAGGCAAATCGTCGCTTGCTCGGAACGTATTTTCACAGGATCCCGTCGATTGTTAAAGCCATCCATACACTTAAAGATTAGGGCTTTTTGACAAAGAAGCGATCGCTCTCAAACCATGGCTTTGCTAATCAGAGCTGAGGTTGTGGAGGTTGTGATTTCTTTGCTTAAAACTTGGAAATCATTTGCCGATGTTTTGCTTGTGTAAAGGTCTCCGGGTTTACTAGCATTCTTGCGGAGACTGCAGCATTATTTACGTAATTTCATTTCTACACCAATGAGTTTTGAAAACCGGATGGTACCTAATTTTTCGTAACCGTTCAAGGGGTTGACAAAATTTAATTGAGAAAAACACTGGCGGCTGTTAGGGTGGCAAGATGAATGAACCCGTTCCTCCCTCGATTGAGTCAATTAGCGATTGCGACTGGGCACAAACGCC
>DVDV01000411.1 GCA_015296075.1 Leptolyngbyaceae cyanobacterium M33_DOE_097
AAACATTTGTACTGAAGTCAGAGCCTCTAAAGGCTTGTGCGCTCAATTTTATGAACGGCAGAATGGGTATTCCAGCCATTGATAGCTGTTCAAAATGAATATTTTTGTGAGAATTATTCTCATACTGAGAATTGCTGGAATTTCGGTATTTGACTAGAAAGAAAAATCTTTCGGGTGTAGTATATCCCCGTACCCCCTCATGCATACAGCGCCAGAAAGCGATGCAACAGAAATACTTTAGCGACACTGAATGGCTGACTCTTTTGCAAGCCCCTGGTCAAGCTGCCTTAGCTGTAATCTTGGCTGACAAGACTGACCCTGTGAACTTTTTGAAAGAACTACGACTTGCAACTCAAATTCTTCATGACGAACAAAATCGAGAGGATATTTCTAACTCACTGATTAATTCTCTCAATGGCGCTTTGAATGAGTCAGATGCGTCAACTGGATTACAGCCAGATGATTTGCTACTTCGGAAAGAATTTAATTTGATGTCGCAAATTCGGGCTTTAGCCAGTGCCTCAGAAGGTCGTAAGTTAGCGATCGCTCATATTAAGCAGGTGGCTGAAATCATGGCGAGTAAGCTCTCTGTGAATGAGGCAACTGAGGTAAAAACCTGGTTAATGTCAGTGGCTCAAAAGGTAGCTGAAGCGGTTAAAGAAGAAGGCTTTTTAGGCATTGGGGGTGAACGGATCTCAGGCAGTGAACACGCTGTTCTATCTGATTTAGAAAAGGCATTAGCTCTTAAAGCATAGATAAGATGCTGGCTTTAGTTTTGTTGATGATGGTCAATTAAGTAGTTTTTTTATTTGAGGAGTTTTTGGCATGATCCCATTTCTGATTACCGTTGTTGTTCTTGCGCTTAGCCTTTTCATCATCTCTAAGCTACCAACCGGGGTTGATGTAGATAACCCTATCGCTGCGCTTTTAGGTGGGGCGATTATTGGCGTATTCAATGGTCTTTACTATCTTTTTCCCACCTGGTTGCGGGCGCTGCCTGCTATTCTCAGCTTGGGTTTGATTCCCTTGCTTGGTAGCGTGATCGTGTTTGGCTTGGCTGCCTGGCTCGTCGAGGGCTTCCGCCTGCGTTGGGGCATTCTGAGCGCAATTTTGGGCGCAATTGCTCTGGCGATCGTCAACTCGATCCTATGGAAGATTTTTGATGCAGTCGGTCTGTTATCGACTCCGGCTGCCTAACAGTGATCCTCTGAGTTTTAAAGTGCAGAAGTGCGAGTGCGCCTCTGCACTTTTTGCTTTTTAAGGTAAGAGTTCTGGGATAGAGAGGAGTTTGAAGCGCGATCGCGGGTAGACTCACGCAACGCCCTCCGCTACCCCACACACGGAGTTATATCAAATCTGCTTGAACACGCGTTATTTGTACGGGCGAGTTTAGCAGACAAATCCCAGCCAGGAACGGGGTTTAAAGGTAAAACCCACCCCTACGCACCGTGAATTGCTGATTGATTAACCAAGTTTGGCATTAGCTGTGGCTTAGCACTTCGTCGATCGCGCCCCGCACTTGCGGATACTGAAACTCAAATCCGGTTTCGAGGGTGCGTTTGGGTAGCACTTTTTGCCCTTCGAGGACAACGATCGCGCCATCACCGAGGAGTATCTCCAGAGCGATCGGGGGAACTGGCAACCAGGAAGGCCGATGCATCGCGTTGCCCAAGGTTTGACAAAATTCTTCCATGCGAACGGGGTTAGGGGCAGTGGCGTTGTAGGTGCCTGATAAGGATGCGTCGGCCAGCGCTTTGATAATTAAGTTCACTAAGTCTTCGCGGTGTACCCACGAAAACCACTGCTTGCCAGACCCAATCGGGCCACCCGCAAATAGCTTAAACGGCGGAATCATCTTGGCGATCGCGCCTCCATTGCCTAAGACAATGCCCGTTCGCAAGATAACGAGTCGCACACCCGCATCTTTCACTTTTTCGGCCGCCGCTTCCCACTGTTTGCAGACCTCTGCTAGAAAGTCGTTACCAGGTGCGCTGGTTTCATCAAATTCGGCGGTTTCGCTCACCCCATAGAACCCAATTGCAGAAGAGTTGACCAACACCGCAGGCTTGGGATTAGCCTGGGAGATCGCTTCAACAATCTTCTCGGTGCCAACTTTGCGGCTCTCCACAATCCGTTGTTTGCGCTCGGTCGTCCATCGCTCTGAGATGGGTTCGCCTGCCAGATTCACAACACCATCGCAGCCAGCGATAGCGGCTTGCCAGTCGCCTGATGCGAGCGGCGTGTAAGGCACAATCTTGACAGACCCAAAAGCCGCCGCTGGAAAGATTTTTGCAGCCCGTTCAGGGGTGCGAGCCAAGACTAAAATTTCATGCCCCTCTGCCTGGAGTCGCTCTACCAGACGAGTGCCAACAAAGCCAGTTGCCCCGGCGATCGCAATTTTCATGACCGATTATTTGGGTTTGGGTTACTGACTTTAGGGTACAGGCAAGCACGCCTCTGAGGAAACGCCAAACGAGAGAAGCCCCGGTGATCCTTGCGGCGATCGGCTATTTCTCATCTTTTTTGCCAAAGGCCATACCATTCGCTTCGGCATAGCGATCCATAAAGCGTTGTACCCGTTGCCAGTGATCCTCGCGATCAATTTCAAAGGCACAATCCACATGGTCTAGCTCATCCCCTTCATCCCCACCAAAGAAAAACTTGATCGAGGAGGGTTCCACCTGAATTTCTCCTTCTTCATCGGTCAGTTTCATGACTTTTGAAAAGCGGTTGCGAAAGCTATTAAATTGCTCAATCGACTTGAGCTGACGAAAGGTTAAAACAACAATTTTGGTGCCAGTTGAGCGGTTGAGGCGGAGGCTGACACTGTCTATTTCTTCGTATAGACCTTCAAAAAATTGAATCGTCGGTAAAACATTAGCCATAAGAATTTTTTAAAAACAGATTTAATCAGTATATCCAGATACGAAGATCACCCTGGGTTTAGCAAGTGGCTCAAAATCTTTTAGAGTGAAGAGATAGCCACCTGTTGAGTAATTTGAAGTAATGGCGTTATCTACCTGGCTCGCACCATCTAATCTGCTCGTTCAAGGGGCGATCGTGGGGACTTGGCTGGGCATTTTGGGATTGACGGCTGAAACCCTACATAAAAGGGGGTGGGCCTCACCCGAAACGGTGCGGAAAGTGGTGCATATTGGGGCGGGTAATGTGATTTTGCTGGCCTGGTGGCTCAATACTCCTGCCTGGTTGGGCATTGCAGCCTCAATCGTATTTAGCATTGTGACGTTTTTATCCTATCGGTTGCCGATTTTACCGAGCATCAATGGCATCGGGCGTAAGAGCTTGGGCACCTTTTTCTACGCCGTGAGCATTGGCGTTTTAATTGCCCTGTTTTGGCAAACAGCCCCTGATTGCGCGGTGCTTGGCATTCTGGTGATGACCTGGGGGGATGGCTTAGCCGCCTTGATCGGGCAACGGTTTGGCAAACACATTTACAAGCTTTGGGATATGCAAAAAAGCTGGGAAGGATCGTTTGCAATGGGATTTGTCAGCTTTTTAGTCGGTGTTTTTGTCTTGTCGATCGCCCATTCGCTTTCCTGGAAAATTGGGCTGATTGCGTTGATTGTGGCGATCGCGGCAACCGCTCTAGAAGCCTTCTCAAAATATGGAATTGATAATTTAACAGTGCCGTTAGCCAGCGCTACGCTTGCTTTTTGGCTCGTTCGCTTTTTGTAAACGAAGTAGACAGTTTATTTCCCCTCCCAGTGGGTGAGGTGATCATTTCGCGATCGTGAGAGCATGAAGCAACAAATAGATCACGGTCGGAAGGGTGAATCTCAGTGAGCGGCTTTGCAGATAGGCAACGAGCGAGTAACCTAGTCTCAGAGCTGATACCCATCCAATTCATCTCTTGGGAACTTATTCAACAATTGATCAGTCCCCGTTTCAAGTTATGAAACCCCCGATGCTACGTGTTGTTGTCTGCTTATTCTAAGAAGTATGCCACCGACTGCTAAATTGCCTCACCAGTCCACTGATGAATCGGCGACACCCGTTGTAGGGGCGATCGCGGAGTCTGACCTGCCTATGGTTGAGCCTCCTAATCCCCATCAACTTGACAACATCAAAGCCCAGCTTGATCTTGTCCTGGTGGCGTTAGAATCACTCGCGGGGATTGGTTCAGAGGCCATGCTGCAAGCGGCGGCTGAGCTAAATTTGCAATCGGTTGTTGATGATCGCGTTTCGTTGTGGCGGTTACGTCAGGCATCCCCCCTACGCAAGGGGCAAGGCGGGCGTAAAAAGCTAGACGTTGAAGAGGCAAGGGCACTTGTTTTGATCAGTTGCCACCTCGCAAAGCAAAACCAAGAGCTGATTCGGCGGGCGGTTGCTTTGTTAGAGCAAATGGCAGAACAAAACCGCGAGCCTCATCAAGCCGCCCTTTTAGGTGATTACCTGGATGCCTTCAGCAATATTTACCAGGAGCGCATGGAAGATGGTGAAACAACCCTGCCAGATCACTTGACCAATTTAGCCCTGAAGCTGCTGATTGATCTGCTGTTTTATAGTACGCCCAGTGGCCCTCGGCGGCTCTGGCTAGCCTTGATTGATCGGGCCAAGATGAGTACGCCAACCTAAAATTCCTGAAATCGCCGATCGCCCCCTTAATTGGGTCGCTTCCAGAATTATTTGCCTGCATTTTTGCTTAAGTTCTCCATTCTTAGCGGACTTCCATGACTCTTTCTGTTCTGCGTCGATATACACCGCCGACTTGCACGTTAGAAATTCTAGCGAAGCAATCGCCGCTGTCTCGTTGGGCGGGGCAAACGGTGTTAAAGAATTTGCGATTTCAGCTCAATTTGGACGACCCCAAACAGCCAAAAGATAGTTGGATTGCTGTCACGGGCGATCGCTTGCAGCTTGAAGAGTTAAGTGAGGCGGTGCAGACCTATGTGCAAGCCTTTCTACATCGGGCACAGGTTGATCTAGATGTACCCCAAACACCACACTCGGTGGGAACGCTGACCGAACGCCAAACAACGAGCGACCGCCAGGTTTTAACCCTGCCGACCACCCGCGCGATCGGTTTAGAGCCATCTGGTTTGTTACGCCATCGCTTAAATTTGGGACATTTGGCACCCTCACCAGAGCAGTCAACAATAACCCTGAGTACGCTTCAGTTGTTTGACCTGGCAGATGCACTTGATCAGTACACAGCCGATGTTTTAGCGTTGCCCAGTCTGCCTCAGCGGGGCATTCTTAAGGCGATGCCTAATTGGGGTCAGGTCGCAGCAATGGCTGTGCTGGCAGTCGGTGTGACTACTTCATTGTTGCGGATGACCGATGCCTCGCTGCAAAACCGCGAGGTGGCTCCAGTCTCCAGCCAGGGAGCGAGCAGCCAAGACCAGCGAATTGCGAATCAACTGCCACCCAGCGCTGTGCAAAATGCGTCTCCGTTAGCGCCAGTGACCGCAGTACCCACGCTGCCGCCTCCCCCCCCGTTAGGGTCGCAACTGCCGCAGCCTTTACCTGCACCACAAAAGTCGCCCAATCAAGCCAATACAAAGCTGACACCTGAGCAACAAAAGCAACAAACGATCGCCAATTTGAGAAAGGTTCCAGTCCAGGGTGCTGCGCCTAACACCGTTTCGATTGACCAGCTCCCCGCACCATCGGTTTTGGGGCAAGGGAGTGTTGCCAGTCGTCCGGTGGCTCCGCTCAAGCCCAATGCTGCCTCTCGCCAACAGGCTGGGATTGCCGCTGCACCGCCAGAGGGGTTACCGGAAGCATCCCTAAAAGCTCCAGCCCAGCGTGAAGCGACTCGTGCAGCCGATTTTGAAGCAGCGGCTAAGGCTTCTGCGTTTGACGTGATTCCTCAGATTGCGGAAGCGAGAGAATATTTTGCCTCTCGCTGGAAGCCACCCGAAAAGCTCACCCAGGCATTAGAGTACACCATTCAAGTCGATGCTGAGGGTAAGGTTGAGCGGATTATTCCACTCACTGAAGCTTCGGGTCAATTTATCGACTATACGCAGATTCCTCCGGCGGGTGAAGATCTGGTTTCGCCGTTGAAGAAGGGGAAAGCCGCCCGGATTCGCCTGCTGCTGGGTGCCGATGGTAAAGTGCAAACTTTACTAGAAGGGGTTGATCAATAGCTCTGCGCTCAAATCACTATGTCATTCAACAAAAGACCTACGAGCTAAAATTCTCAGTAGGTCTTTTTTGTGGCTTGCGTGTATGCAGCAGCAGGAAGTTTTGACAATATTGGCAACCAAAGTGCTTTAAAGGATTTTGGGGTGAAATCATTGCTGCTGTTTGGTTCTGTCGCACGCGATGAAGCACGAGCTGATAGTGACGTTGATTTGCTGGTTGAGTTCGATTACCCTGTTGGGTTGTTTACGTTTGTTCGCCTCAAACGTTATCTAGAAGAGATCCTAAAAAGCTCGGTTGATTTGGGTACACCCGACTCACTCAAACCCTACTTGAGAGAACCCGTTTTGCGGGAGGCAATTCGTACCTTCTAGAGATGCAGCTTTGGTTTGGACTTTAGACTAAACGCGATTTTCCACTATACGTAAGGGCGAACAGCCGTATAGCCTTGCGGCAATAGCCTTTGGCATGGCTTCGCTAGC
>DVDV01000131.1 GCA_015296075.1 Leptolyngbyaceae cyanobacterium M33_DOE_097
GCTGACTGAAGGAGTACCGACGGGTAGTAAGGCTTAAAAATAAAGTTGTAGTATGACCTAGAACAATTGCCGTAAAAGGGTTTCAGGCGGAGATAGTAACATTTTTCCAGGATCGTCGCCATACCCCTAGCTGAACCAACTCTGTACAGGATGTCTCAGAGTTGATTTCAATCACTTTATCTCTCCACTCTGGATGTAGTTTCAATACCAACTGTGAGATCGATTTACACCCACGAACGCCATCCTTGATATCGTCAATCACAAAACAAGGAATGCCTGCTTCAAGCGTCTGGATTAACTTATCGACTTGTGGCTCTGGCGTTTCTGCCTCACTAAAAATCACCAATCCTCGCTCTGGTTGGTACTCATTAACAATTAGCCGCACAGGAACCCCAGGAGGGGTGAGAGCTTTGATATACTCGACATCTCGATCCGTGACATCGGCAGACATAAAGAGTGCCATACCCTTGCCAGAGACAGCGGCGGCAATGTGGGCTGATAGGGAATTCAGAATGAGCGGTCTAACTCCATCCCGGTTGCAGATTGTAGAAAAGTTGTGATCAAACACTTGATCGCATTCATCTACTAGCAGAAGCCCGTTTTCTTGCAAATGACGAGGATTGAATTTGTAGCTGGAGTTCGAGCAAAATCCTACTTTCAAGAATCCCTGGTAGCTACCCATCTCCTCACGCCAAGTCAGGTTTAGACGGTGGCACTCTTCTCGACCAAGGGCGATACGACTAAACCAGGCATAGATATTCCTAAATTGGGGCAGGATAGAGCGTACCCCTTCGGTTTTCCGTGTTCCCTTTGCACTGCACAGAATATAGACGCATCCTGGCTCCAATGCCATTTCGTCGAAATTTAAGTTGGGTGTGTTGATAGTAAGAAACCGTTCGGCTGTAAGTTGAGAGAGTTGCTGATACTGGCTCTGGGCAAGCTGTCGCCGTTGTTCCCGTTGCTGTGCCTTTTGCTCCTTTTTAGTGAGCGGCTTTGCTTCCAGCCCTCCATTTTCTGAGGCTATCGCCTCGAAATCCTTTAGAGCAATAAACTGAATCGACTTCAATTGCTCTGGTTTTAGTTCATCAATGTCGCAGGCTGACTTGTCAACCTGCCCCCACCAGGCGAACCACACTGAGTAGCCCAGGTCTGTCAAAAATTTATACTGCTGCTGCCATCGCTGGCAAACAGCGCGGTTTTTTACATCTCCGGCATCAAGGGCGAGGATCAGGTGTGTAGTCTGGTAACGATCTGACAGTACCGAAAGGGTATGACGGGTTAACTCTGGTGAACCATGAAAGTTGCCGTTTGTTGCTCCCACGACTGGAACGCCCAAAAGCTGTGATGCAAGATTGGATTTAATTGCAGGGCTATCAGTGAGCCAGATTGCTTGTCCTTTGGTCTTCTCTGGTTGATAAACCCCTAGTGGCAATTCTCCTTCAACGTGAACTGGGGCAACTTTTGAGGAGAGCCAACCGTAGCGACCTTCGGAGTCGTCGTGGCGGCGAGTTTGGAAGCCTGCAATCTGCTTTTCAACATTAGGAATTGGGCACAGTATTCCTGGTAGCTTGATGGCTAAGTTCCCCTGAGTTGTGCGACCGGGGAAGTTGCTAGGGAAATTTTCAGGAAGTTCCTGCCACTGCTCAACAGACCGATATCCCTCAGTTTCTACCTGTTCTGGCTCAAAGCCTCTTGCCTCTAAGCTGGTGAGGTCGCTCTGACTTAAAGAGAGAAGTGAGAGAAGCCTCCGGTTCCACCTATGTCGCTCCTCAACTGGCATCTGTGCAGCAATTTGAGCCTGCTTATGCTGTCGTTGTTGCTGTTGCCGCTCTAGTCGCTCTCGTTGCCGTTCCTCCTTCGATTTCTCAGAGAACTCCCTCGCGTCTGCCTCATCCTGCCAGATGCCAAATCCATACTTATCGAATCCTCGAAAAATCCAGCCTGACGGGTTAGCGTTTTCATCGTGGCAGAAGACTAAGCCCGATTCTACGGACTGGCGGCAATCCTTGTGTTTGCGATCTCCGTTGCAAATCGGGCAGTCGCGCCCTAGCCGAGTCCATCCACTCATGCTGCACCCCCTTTGCTGCGAGGGGGATTTGCTGCAAGCCATACAGGATCAGTGGCCCATCCATAGGTTTTAACGGGGGTGAAGAACAAGGAAATGTTTGCCAGTTCACCGCAGGTTGGGCAACTTCCGTAGAATGCAGGCTTGGGATCGGATTGGAAAACTGCTTTTACTTCAGCTTTGAATGATGTGAGCCGCTTTGCTGTGGGTATTTTAGGTTTTTGGGAAGGCTGAGGCGTTTTTGGTTGTGGTTTTTCTTTCAGGCTTGGTTTTAAAGTCTGAAAAATCTGTAATTGAAACATTCTCGGTTCCTCTTAAAGGATAGGAACCGGGATGAACCCACGAATCAAGTTGAGGAAGATAGATATATAAACTAAAAAATTCGCTGAAAGCTAATGCTGTCGGTGAATTTGCCTCACCCTGATGCAATACTGCAAAAAAGCAGCATATACTGTAGATGAATAAGTCGCGAAACTAATCATCTTTTGGGGTTACACCCCGGCTAAAGTTTTTTCAAAGCCCTCTGTCGCATCTCGTGACATGGGGCTTTAGCCGTTATTGGGACTGTGCGTGCTGAGCTAACCAGGCTTGGATAAAGGGTATAAGTTGATTTACCTCCATGACATAAACAGCAATTCTGTTGCGGACGAGCAAGACCCTCTGATCGCCTATGTTCGCATACAAATGTTCTGAGTGCTCCCCTAATCGAGTCTTTCCAACCAGTACCAAGATTTTTACGGCTGGTCGATTTTTATCTCTAGAGGATTGCCCAAACAGGTCTTGCTGGTTTTTCCTTAACCAAAACTCTTGCAAAGCAAATCTGCGAAACAGGTCAACCTGCCAGGGTTTGCTTCTACCACGCTTTCGGTGAAAATAGAATGTCTCTTTTGCTTCGTTGAAGAAAACAGTCGATTCACCGTGGGATCTTAGCCCAATTGCGAACACGGCTTTAGGTGGATTGGGAAATCTGACGAACAAGTCCAAAGATCCGTTATCAGGAACTTCTAACCGTGGAGTGATCAAAATTCCCTGATCTTCAAATATGTCTAGCAAACTACCCATCGTTAAAGAGATTTGGCTTACCTTTTGAAGTTTTTTTAACGGTAAAGCCATCGCCCCAATGCCGATCCCCCACCACAGTGAATTAAATACTCCTGCTCCGAGTGATCCCAACCCAATGCCAAAGCAGTAGCGTGTTAAATCGGTTCGTTCACGCTCAATCTGTTCGAGTGCCTGTCTGTTGTTGAGATAGATAGGCTTAATAGGCTGACTAGATGGAGGATTTGTCATTGCAAGCATCGTCTATTGTGCTCCTGCCTTTGCCCCATAGACTTGGTCTATCGCTTCTTCCCAAAGTTCTCTTGGGGCGCGGCGTACCACTTGCAGTAAGCCGAATGTTTCTAGAGAGATGTCCAATAAGTTAAAGGCACTTTCGATGCTGCTGCCAAGATAGCCACTGGATAACTCTAAACCCCCCGGCGATCTCTCTATGTATTCTTCAAATGTTAATGGTGTTGGCTTAAGCTGAATTCGTGAGTTGATAGCATCAGGAATCGCAACGATTGATTCAAATGCGGACCCTACTGGACTTGCAGTTCGGTTTGTCCAATTCAGGTAAACCCTTCGATCTTCAACCTCTAGCTCATCGCAACTTTCTGCTAGTTGCTGAATCGCTTCTGTGGTTATGAACTCACCGTGTCTCGATAGCAGCAAGTAACCAGAGGAGTGCTGTCTCAACCAAGCTTGTAAGTTTTCTAACTCTTGAGCAGAAACCATTGTCTACGCACTCCTCTCGGCAAGTGGGCATGTACTAACCCTGTAAAATTGCTTCTCTAAACGTCTGAATGGCGTGTGGTTGCCCTGCCATGAATATTTCAACCACTCCCTCATAAAAAGACAGGCGTACACCAGGGGAGCCTTCTAATCCCTTTTGAATGTGTTTGAACTGCTCCCAAGGGCGGTTGTGGTAAACAATTACCGTGTTTTCTGGTGTTCTGTGTAGTTTCAGCGTCTGAATCATGGTTCTTCCCCAGCTGCAAGGATCTGATGAGCCGTCAGATTCAGAGCTTTGAAGGTTGGTGATTGAATACAATCGCTTCCCCGAAACTCTACTGCTTTGTAAGTACTATCAACTAGAGACAGCACCAGTACTACTTCTCTTACCGGGTCAACTAGCCAAAACTCAGGAATGCCTCTTTTAGCGTACTCCTGACGCTTTTCTATGTAGTCGCGATCGTAGTTGTCGCTACCAGGTTCTCCTGGTGAAACCACTTCGATCACGAGTCTCGGAGCAGGCATCTCTAGGGTAATCAGCGATCTCTGCCCCCGATTCATGGCAGCACGGGTTTTTTCTGTTAGCACCATCAAATCGGGGAATCTGGAGGTCACTAAGCGACTTGAAACAGCGATTTCAGTTCCCCGGTGTAGCAGGTAGTAAGGAACAAATTGCAGCAGTACGGAGAACAAGAAGCTTGCTATCTCCACATTTTGTAGGTTTTCAGCCCCCATCTCGACAATTGCCCCATTTACCAACTCATAATTGCCTTCTGGCAGTTCGGAAGAGTCTACCGCTGCATATTCTTCAAGAGTTGTGAACCTCATTTTCGCTTGCGTCATGGCGATTGCCTTAGCCTCGTGCTTACACCAATAATGCCTCAAATTCTCTAGCTGAGTGCTTTTTCGATCTCGCCCCCTAATCGAGCAAGCGTTTTTTCTTTAATGAAGTCTGCTGCTGCCCGCGCCGATTCTGCCAAAATTGTGTCTGTGTTCGGGGTCAGTTTTAATGCTCCACCCAAGTAGCCAAGAGCTTTGCAGTAGTAATCAGAAAGATTAGTTGATGCCAAACGTTTTACGGTCTGGTGGTCGCCACCCTGAAAAGCTGAAAGGGCTTTCCTGTGAAGTTCTGTTTCAGGGTTGCCCAAAGCTTCAAGAATTGCTTGAACTGCCAAGTTAACTTTCTCTAAGGTCAATTCAGTGGGCTGAGTTGCTTGCATTATTCCCTCCTGGTTGATTATCTCCAGTTTTCAAAATCTTCCGCTTCTACTTGCGAAGCGTAAAGTTTTTCCCAATTTCGATCTAAATGCTCCTTTACAATTCGTGAAACAAAACCAATGGCATTGTCTCGATCGTAGTGAACTCCAACCCTCAACAATGCAAGGTTTTGCTTTCCAAGCGAAATATAATTTAGTGCTTTTCGCTCTGCCGATGGAGCTACAACAATGTCTCGCAAGGGGCTGGGAGGAATGTTGTTAAGCTCTTGCTTGTAAGGTGGCAAAGCTTCAATCCCCTGGGCAACAACGATCTCGCCCCATTCTCGAAATGAAATTTCCCTTGCGTCAGCATCTTTTCGTGCCAGTTCCAAATAGTAGTCTCTGTTTCTCCCGATCCACCCCCTCACATACTGAGTAATCAAAGTTTTCTCTGAGTCACCCGAACACTCCCTGAAAGCGTCAATTCTTTCAGCGTCTTGGGGTGAGACATAGTAGTACGAAATTATGAACCTTTCAGCCATCGCTTCGGGAATTTCTATATTTTCGTCCATTTTCTCACCCAAAACCCAAAGCTAATCATATAAAAATGTATTATAATTCTATAAAAATGTGTTAAATTGCTTCGTAAGCGAACGAGAAAAGATTCGCAACGCCCGCCTCAAGCCCCTTGCGTCCGCTTACAGATTTTTAAGGAGAATACAAATAATGGACAGAAATATTGATCTGCTTGATTTGCAGGTTTTCCCTGCTTCAGATGCGATTGATCTTGCCTTACCCTCCGAACGTTGCTGTGCCCCATCGCATGAAGACCCTGCGAATGACGCTACGAACGAAAACTTGGACGGATGCGAACAAGATACTTGTCGGCTTACACCTTCTGATGAGTCACCAAAGGTCGAACATTGGAAGCCTGCAGAGCCTCAGTTTTGTAAGGAAATTGCTGTTCACTATGGGCAGTCGAAGCGCAATATTCAAAAGTGGTTTGTCGATTTGAGAGAGATTGCTCCTTGGTTTTCCGAGATTGAACTACGGTTAAGTGACGATCGCTATACTCCTCTTGCAGTCGAGCTTTTGGGGTATCGCTACTTCGCTGGTTCTAAGAAAAAGTGGGAGTCAGTTTTGAGAGAGCGATTTGCAGATCGTGTTGCCACTGCATCCTTCCCAGATGCTAATCCAGATACTAAAACCCCTTTACCATTACCTCTGCAGGTGATGGGAGTTGAGATGCTTGCACAACAACAGCAAGCCCAAAGCCGCGCTCTAAGCTTAAGAGAACAGGCAACTCAAGCTTTGAATGATGCCAACCAAACCCGGTTGGCACGACTAAAAGAATTCTTTATTAATCAGTATGGTCAGCGGCAAGTAGACCAAACACAGCGGCGTTCTCAACTAGAGGCTGAAGCTCAAAATGAGGCGATCGAAGAGTTTTTGATTAAGCAGCAAGCAAAAAACGCTGTGCTGAGTCAGTTAGAGCAACTGAACTCTTTGGGAAAGCTCACTGCTGCTCCCGAATCTCCCCCGTCTGGCTGATGGTTGTGGTAATTGCCCTGGTCGCAGTGTTGGCGATCTCCCTCTTGCCAGAATCCGCACCACCTCATGACCCGCACCCATCAAATCTTTCGACACAATGAAAAGACCCTGATTGAGTTTGGCTCTGAAGCCCACCCGCAGGGGATTTGTAAACCACTAAACCAATGCTCAACCTGTTCTTCAGCAGCGGCGGACTTGCGAGGGGCTTCACTGGTGCGAGTGAGTGAAACCGTATGCTTGCCGTCTTTACTCCTTTTAATGTCGAGGTAAGGGGATTGAACCTTCCGTTGCTCGATTTCCCCTGAGTTGAGAGCAAGCTCAATTCGCTGCCGATAGATCTCCATAATATCTTGAGAAATTTGGATGGCAACGAGCTTTAAGATGGGCGTTGGCGCAGCCTTTCCCAAGGAAACTCGCGAAAATTCCTCCTTAAACTTTGTCTCCCACTCATCGGGGAGGATGCAAGGAGGGTCTGTCTGTCGATTGCCAGTGGGTTATCGAGGGTCATTATCTCAAGCACTTGCCGTGTCTGTCATCTTACAGCACTCTTTTAGAAAGCTTGGTGCCCTTTAGCTTTGCTATACAGCATATCGCCTTACTCTTCGTCAAAGGTTGCTGGGTCAGCAAATAGGGAAAGCTGCTCTGCTTCCTGAGAGGCCAGGGACTGCTCAACTTCGGCAGCGATCGCCTCCATTTCTTCTTCCAAAGCTTCGATCGCAGGTAAACTCATTTGAAACTCTTCGGGCAGGGGTGTGCCCATGTGGTAAGTAGAGATGCCAATCGGCTTATGGACATCGCGCAAAGCGTATTCAGCGACAGTCTTACTTTTTGTCCGGCATAAAATAATGCCGATCGTCGGTTTATCGTCAGCACCCCGCAAGATATCGTCTACGGCTGAGACATAAAAATTCATCTTCCCGCTAAATTCTGGCTCAAATTCAACCACTTTCAGGTCAATCACCACAAAACAGTGCAGGCGGAAGTGGTAAAACAACAGATCAATTCTGTACTCTCTACCATCTACAACCAGGGGGTATTGACTGCCAACAAAGGAGAAACCCACCCCTAACTCCAGCAAAAACTCCCGAATATGCTGAATTAAAGCCGTTTCTAGCTCTCGCTCTAGCGCTTCTTTGCCCAGACTTAAGAAATCGAATGAGTATGGATTTTTAATGACCTGCTGAGCCAGTTCCGACTGGGGATCAGGGAGGACTCGGCTAAAATTGGTGATCGCACTGCCCTGGCGACGGAAGAGTTGACTATCCATCTGGTGGATCAAGATATTGCGACTCCAGCCATACTGGATGGTTTGCTGGATGTACCACATCCGCTCTTCTGGGACTTTCACGGCATCCAAAATCCGGACATTGTGCCCCCAGGGAATTAGTGCAACAACCTGTTGCACAATTTGTTCGTCGGGGTAAGCCTCTGCGAATGCCCTCATGTAGAGCAGGTTTCGGGCAGAAAAGCCTTTGATGTCTGGGAATGCTTTGCGAAGGTCGGTTGCCAGCCGATTAATGACTTTGGCTCCCCACCCCTGATGCTGCTGTCGCTGCAAAATCTCCTGCCCGATCTGCCAGTACAGGAGAATCAGTTCCCGATTAACTGCCAGAGCTGCCCTAACCTGAGCATTGCGAATTCGCTCTTTTAGCTCACCCAGAAACTCTTCGTAGCCCAGTTTTGATAGATCGCGACCCATTGACTTTTTACTCCCAGCTTCCTGATTGTATCGGAGAGGCATTTCGGAAGGTGGAAATCGTCCAGACGCACTTAGGCAGTTTGCAGGGCGGAGTATTTTTGCTGCGATCGCCCACAGTGTCATACTCTAAATCCTTTAGCAACGGTTTAAGGCTGACTACTGATACAGTCTGCCAATCATCTCAAAAGACCCGCAAACGGCTTCTCTGGTAGAGCTAGAGGTGTAGGAACCTACCCGATGTCAAAGTTTGACATTAAAATTGAGCTATCTACTTTCAAGCGATTCGTTTATGAACGTTTCTCTCACCCCTGAACTGGAGCAGTTTGTCCACGAAAAGGTCAAGAGCGGCAGATACCTCTCTGCCAGTGAGGTTGTGCGGGAGGCATTACGACTGCTGGAAGAGCGCGACCGCCTCTACCAGGCAAAGCTGGCAGAATTGCAGCAGCATCTGGCGATTGGTATTGAGCAGGCAGATCGGGGTGAGTTGATTGATGACGATGTGTTTGCTGAGATGGAAAACGACGTTCAGCAAATTGAAGCGGATCAACGGCGTACAGCTTGAGGATTGGAATGGCTCGCTGTCGCTTTACCCCTCTTGCTAAACAAGATTTGAAGAGGATCAACCACTTTATAGCATTCGGTAACCTAGATGCAGCTAGACGATTTATTGTATTGATTAAATAGAAGTGTCAAACTTTGCTAGATGAAGTGTATGAGCAGATAGCTAGCTGTTCTTCAATAAGACTAGTCTTAAATCTATCAACATTGTTGATTAAATCAGTCACGATACAGAGTTAATAATGATTATTTCTCACATTGTTTTGAAGAATTGGCGGAACTTTCGCTCAGTTGATGTTGATTTACGTGAACGTATTTTTTTGGTTGGACCAAACGCTTCCGGAAAATCTAATTTTTTAGACTCGCTAAGATTTTTGCGGGATCTTGCTAAACCAGGAGGGGGACTGCAAAAAGCAATAACTGATCGAGGGGGCGTATCTAAAATTCGTTGTCTTTCCGCTCGACGAGATCCTAAAGTTGAAATCTCGATTTCCCTCTCTGAAGATTCAACTAGAGAACCAACCTGGAAATATGAAATTGGCATTACTCAACAAACAAGAGGCTATCGTCAACCAGTTCTATCTTATGAAAGAGTTTGGAAAGATAATCGTAAGGTTGTTGATCGTCCAAATAATGATGATAAAAAAGATGAACTAAGGCTTACTCAAACATTTCTTGAGCAGGTAAATGCTAACGCAGATTTCAGAGAAATTGTTAAGTTCTTGGAATCAATTTTGTATTTGCACTTAATTCCTCAATTAGTTCGCCATCCAGAAGCCTTTGGCACACCTGGACTTTCAGAAGATCCTTTTGGCAGAACTTTCTTAGAACGAGTAGCTAAAACCCCAGAGAGAACTAGAAAGTCTCGCTTGACAAAAATTGAGGATGCTTTACGTTCTGCCTTACCACAATTAAAAAATTTGACTGATACAAAGGATGAAATGGGTGTGCCTCATCTAGAAGCCGTCTATGAACATTGGCGACCTGGGGCAGGTAAGCAACGAGAAGATCAGTTTTCTGACGGAACTCTACGTTTAATTGGGCTATTTTGGTCTCTCCTAGAAACTGATTCTCTATTATTGCTTGAAGAACCCGAACTTTCTTTAAATTCTGGAATTGTTAGTAAATTGCCATCCCTGATTTATCGTCTACAACGTTCAAAAAAACGACAAATAATTCTCAGTACACATAGTGCTGATCTTCTTTCTGACAAAGGCATCGGTGGAGAGGAAGTTTTACTCATGACCCCAACATCGGAAGGAACACAAGTAGAGGCAGCATCTTCGATTCAAGATATTAAGCTTTTATTAGAAGGAGGTTTGAGCATTGCAGATGCAGCACTATCTCGTACAGTACCAGCAACCGTTGATCAATTGGCTTTGTTCAAATGACTGACATCCCTATCAACCTAGCTGTTGAAGATGCATTGAGTGAAGCTGTGCTTAGATCAATGCTTAATCAATCTCGGCGCCCCTTTACTGTTGGAAATTGCTTGAGTCGCGGAGGATATGGATACCTTAAAAAGATTATTCCCGGAATAAATCACGCAGCGAAAGGAATGCCATATTTAGTTTTAACTGATTTGGATAATGCAGATTGTCCTTTAGCAATCATCTCAAGTTGGCTATCTCAACCTAAGCATCCAAACCTAATATTTCGAGTCGCTATTATAGAAGTAGAAGCTTGGCTACTCGCACATCGAGAAGCTTTTTCGGAGTTTCTTGGCATATCAGCAAATTCTATTCCTAGTAATGTTGATGAGATCCCTGATCCAAAACAACTTCTAATTAACTTAGCACGTAAATCTCCAAGACGAAGTGTAAGAGACGCAATTGTACCTGCTCCTGGCAGTACTGCAAAGATTGGTAAGGACTATAACGGGCAATTAATTCAATTTGTCCAGCAGAGCTGGCAAGTTGATTCAGCAAAAATTAACTCACAAAGCTTACAGCGAGCTATGAATGCAATAATGAGTTTTGAACCAATATGGGAAAACAACGTATAACAATTGTCTTGGCAAAGATTTAATTAATACTGTTTGTGGAATTTGAATTCTTCTCAAGGAATACAGTTCCTGGCGCTATGGTGTCATTTCAAACAAGATTCTAGTGGGTCAAACATTTCTACTTGTGAACTTGTATACAAAACCTGTTTGTTAAGCTCAAAGTGTAGCAACTGATCTCTGATTAGCAATCCTCAAAGCGGCGTTGCATTAATTGATGGGTTGGTATCCAGCCCTGTCGACTATGTAAAGTATGGTGGATGCCATCGATCTCCATCGCCGCCACAACTAATCCTTGCCGCTTCATTTGATCAAACCACTCATTGAACCCTTTGGCAAAATTGAGTTCTTCTCAACCTGCAAATTCCAGCCTTCCACGATCGCCTCATAAAGATACCCAACTGGATTTTTGATCTCGCGTTTCTGCTGTTGGTGGTTCAGATAATCAATTGCAGGCTGGACTCGATCAGGAAACTGTGCGATCGCCCTCTTCAGAGCAGTTGGTAAAGGGGAATCTGGGGGATGCGCGATCGCCTGAGCTACTGCATCTATCAGTTCTGGGAACTCTGAATCTTGAACTGCAAAATTATTCCCAGAACTAGCCGGGGAAAGGTCTTCTCCTCTAGGGGTTTCAGCTTCTACTCCAGAAGCTTGGTTGCAATTTTGTGTTTCTAGGGAATCCATCTCTTCAAAACTTTCATTCGTTTCTGAAACAACAATCGTTTGTTGTTCTGAAAGAGAGGTATTTGAAGAAGTGTCTGTATATGTGGCGTGTTCAGTTTGCACATCGAATTGATCACTGTTCACACATCGAGTTGTGATGAGATCGCACACATCTGGGGCAAATGCTTTTAACCGTTCGTAATCAATCCGGTAGAACATGACACGCTTATACTGGCTGATCCAGTGTTGGGCGGTTTCGATCAAACCCAGTTTTTTCAAATTGGCGATCGCCTTTCTCAGCCCGTATTCACTCATCCAGGGGAATTGCTGCTGCCAGGACTTGAGCGAGTTATAGATCCATTTCACGCCATCGACGCTCCAGCCTGTAGTGGCTGAATTCAATGTCCAGTAATGCAGTTGTTGCAGGAAGGCTCCCTCATCAAAGCCTGTGCCTGTTCTGCCCAGGGCTTGCTTGAGCAGTCCTGCTAGATGCGGAGGGATTGGAATGGAATTGGTTTCGAGGGTTTTACTATTCATCGCGCTTGCCCTCCCAGCCCTTAAAGTTCTGGGAAACTACTCGGTGCAATCGTCTGCCTGTTCCCCGAACCAGATATTTGATTCGCTCAATCTCTACCTCCACCTGCCGCCGTTCCTTTTCCAGAGCTTCCACCTGATTGCCCCGTGCGATCGCGGCTTGCACTTCTGCGACTGCACGATGAGAAAGGTGTTTGGTCTTTACTTTGGGCTGACCTGATTTCTTACGCTCCCCAGTCAACCAGCGCAATTGATAATAGGTGTAATCCTTCCCTTTTTTGGTTTTGGTGTAAGGTTCAATCCAGTAGTCACGATAGACATTTCCTGCTTCGGCAATAGATTGAATGGCATGGCTGAGGCGATCGCACTCGCTTTGCAGGGAGTGGAGATAGGTGAGATAGGTGGAAAGCCACTTCAGTTCTGGGAACTCGTCGAGATTAAGCATCAGGGATGTTCCCAGACCTAGTGGTGTTGGGGAATTGGAAAACTGACCGGATTCGATCGGCTCAAACGCTAAAGTTTGCATTGGAAACTGACCCACGACAGCGGTGGGTTCCAGAGATGGGAGAAGCGATCGCAATGTAATCAACCGCGATCGCTCCTTTGGATTAAGAATCAGAAGTGCAAAGCAGCCTGGTAGAGGTCTTCGGAGATCAGCACAATCCACCAGCCATCTCTAAATGAGAGAGCGACCCTACCAAAACCGAGTCGCGCTTGGTCTTGTTCCCATCGGGCGATGGAGCGGAGTGCCCCGTGGAGGTCAGACCACTCAAAGAAGGGCGATGGCTCATCCTGCCCTGAGCAAGAGCCTGCGACGTAGCCTTTGAGGTATACGGGATGGTTTTGAAACCGGGGATGGTGAGGACGATGAGCCATGCCATCCCGAAATCCGGCACTAAAAATCTGATCGGGCGCAAGATAAGCCTTGCGCCGAGGATGTTTTGGTATCATTGGGGTAATAAGTCTGTAAAGGACATTTAGAGGGCGATCGCTGACTTTCCACGGCAAGCGATCGCTTGCTCATTTTTTCCCTCTGTATTTTTCAACCAGGCTTGGGACTGGCTTCGGTTGCATTACTCCTAAAAAATTTCTAGAAAACGCTCAAACCCAATCAAAGCTCTCCGTACCTCGTTGAAGCAGTACATTTGAGATAAAAACTTAGAAGGCTGTAGATTTTAGAGTTCAAGTTTGACCAAGAAGCCAAAAAGCTCTGCTACCACTTGTCTCTGCGCTTTACTTTTCTTGATTTGCTAATGCAGCTAAAACAAGGCGTTCTACCAAATTAGAGACGGTGCGCCCTTCCCGTTCAGCCCATGCTTCCAACGCCTGCTTGGTTTCCGCAGTACAAGTGAAGGTTACTTTTTCTTTTTTCGTTGGAGGCATTTCATCGGACAAGAGAAACTGGGATGCAGAAATCATACTCTCACCTCGTAAGTAATTGGTCAGCTTCCGAAGCTATTTGACAGCTTCGGAAGCTATGCTAACATTCTTCGTAAGAACTGGATACCCTTTACCTACCACTTCGCCAGTTACTACCCGCGAACCTTTCTTAAAGGCTTACGAACATGACTGAATACCTTGATTTATCGGTGGTTGAGCCGATGACAGACTCGCTTACCTTTTCGCAGGAACTCGATCTGCCACCCACCCAAGAACCCTTCAGTGACGTGGCTGCGACTTCCCCTGCCACTTCCTACGAAGGTAGTACGAACGCTCATCCTCCCCTCTGGCGACCGACCGAACCGCAATTCACCAAAGCGATCGCTCAGTATTACGGGGTGTCTCGCAAATCAGTCCAGCAGTGGTTCCAAAAGGTCAAAGATGCCTGCCCCTGGTTCACAGAAGCCGACCTGAAGCTGCCCGATGAGCGGTACACGCCCCTCTGTATCGAACTCATGGGCGGTTATCGAACCTCTGGCTTACCCTTTGAAGCCTGGAAAGCCCAACTGTGGGAGCAAAACCCAGATTTAGTTGAGGCGTATCAAGCCTCCCAATCTTCAAACCAGGCTGCTAATGAGCCAATGAGTTCAGCTATCACCGTCCGGGAGTCAAACCAGCCTCTCCCTGTGCAAGAGATTCAACCCCTTAATCTAACGGTGGTTGATTCGACTCAACGCCTTGCTGAAGCCATTTCTAGCCTCAATAGCACCTTGCAGCAGTTCGTTAGCAACGACCAGACCCTTGAAGATGCGCTGAAGCAGAACGCTACTCAGAAAGGCTCTCGGTTAGGGACGGAATTAGCGATCGCAGAAATCGGCAGCATGATGCAGGCGAGCGAAGCCGCGCGGGTAGAGCTGGCAAAAAAGTTGGGATTAGTCTCAAACCCAACCGAGCCACCTCAACAGCAGTCTGCCTGACCCTGGCAGTAATTGCCTTAATGCTGCTGGTGATAGGCGTTAGGGCTGTTTTCCCCCCTCCTCCTAGCAATTCTCCCCGATGTACCCCTTCGGATCATCAAAACTCTTGCTAACACTCTCTTTGAGGTTTTCCTATGCTGCCTGCATCGACCCCAACTCTCGAACCTGCGATCGCTCTAGAAATCACGATTTCAGAGCCACTCTTCCGCCAATTGCAAACGGCGCTTGATGCCGATCCCTCCCTCAGCCTGGATGACCTTGCCAGTAAAGCTTTAACTCTTTATCTGAGGTTTCTCTCTCTCTCATCGACTGAGGCTAATTGACTCACTGACAACGTTTCTCACAAGCCCTCACAACAAAGGATTTTAACGATGGCTGCTAACCCTTACCTTCAACATCTGATTGCCGATCCCACCTTTGGGTATCTGTTCCCACACCGCCTTGCGATCGCCGCCTTTGGAGCCGCCAACGAGTACCAGTTAAATAAGCATCGCCCCCGACTTGTGGAAGGACAGCACTACGTCAAAATTCGTGGTGCAGATCATGTCGAAAGGCTTTTCTACACGCTCGTTGGGCTTCTGATACTGGCAGACCTTGTAGGCACACCCCAATCGCAACAGTTCAAGCAAGCTTTGGTGCAGCACACCCAACCTGGAGGGGCGATCGTCCAGGCTCAGCCAATGCACCTTTCCCAGACCCCAGCCGCTGCCTCAACTCACCTTTATGCTGAACCTGCTGCCACAGCCTATTACGAGCCAGATCCTAACGCCACCGGCTACCCGATCGCGCCTCAACCAAATGACCCTGCCTACCTTGTCGCTCAATACCTCCAGCCCCAGATTGAACGAGCGATCGAACGGTCTGTAGCAGCCAAAATTCCGTCTCCTATGACTCCAGATACCTCTCACCCTCAAATACCTCAAGACACAGCCGCTCTCATTTTTGAGGCTCAACGCCTTGCAGGAGAGCAAGCGCGGGAAACAGCCACAACTTTGATGAAAGCTCAAAAGCTTATGG
This sequence comes from Leptolyngbyaceae cyanobacterium M33_DOE_097, assembly GCA_015296075.1. Taxonomy (GTDB): domain Bacteria; phylum Cyanobacteriota; class Cyanobacteriia; order Leptolyngbyales; family Leptolyngbyaceae; genus DSRU01. Next base: position 15,416 of record DVDV01000131.1, read on the forward strand.
CCGAGCGGCAACCCACTGAAATTCATGTCAATTTCTGGGAAAAGGCTGATAACTGGTTAGCGACCCAAGACGCCTGGGCAATGTCTCTTATCGCTGCCTCTGTTGTTGCTTTGACGGGAATTAGCGCCTACTTCTTTGTCAGTGTCGCCGTGCGCCAAGCTCCCCCCGCTCCTAACCATTCCACACAATCCAACTGGAGGTAGCTCATGAAACGCATGATTCGCTATTCTCCAGCTCCTGATGAGTCGCTCCCCTCGCTTAACTCACACCTGGTCGTGCCGCGCACCCGTGAACTAACCGAATCCGCTTTCACGACTGAACTAGAACGAGTCAAACGGCAACACCGAGGAGTAAAACTGGCGATCGCCGAAGCAGAGCATGAGAAAGACAAGATCGTGCTCCAGCAGAAGCGCGTTGAGATTGGTATTGCAAAGGTTAGTTTAGAATCCACCAAGCAAGATTTTCTGACGGCTGCCCATAAACTGGTCGAAAAACGGGCCAGGTCTGCCATTGCCAGCGACAATGCTCAGTCGGCGGTTGCTGAATGGAGCATGAACCAGGATGCCATCAAGGAAAAGATTCAAGGGATTCACATTGTGGTCCAAGAGGCTCAGCAGAAAAATTTAGACAAGCGAGACGACTTGAGGTTGAAGGGCACACCCATTCGCTGAATGAGCCAGAGCTAGTTAGCGATACCGCTAGTTGGCAAGACTGTTTGCAGAGCTGTATCGCTAACAAAATCATTCAAACTATTTAGGACTTACACCATGAAACGCCTGTCTATTGCGCTTTCTGTCCTTTTAACATGCAATCTGCTAACCGAGGGAATCCGCTGGCTTGTTGACTCAAAGACTTTGCCAATGGCGAACGCATGGATCACGGCTCTTGTCTGTGTCGGTATTATTGCTCTGACCTATTTCAGCACCCTGGAAGCCAGTCCTTTGTATTACCAGTACCACCGTGAAGCAAAGGTCTATGCCGCTGCTGGATTAGCTGGAGTCCTTCTAGGGCTGCTCTAAGTGCAAAAAATTGTGGCTTGAAGGTTATCGCCGTGCATCTTACAGAACGTCAATCAAACCACACTCTTGTTGTATTGGCTCTCCTCTCCCTTTTTACGTTTGTGGGAATGGGTGACAAGGAGAATCAGTGGCTCTGGACTTCGCTACGGATCTTAGGCTGTGGAGCTGCAATTTCTGCTGTCTATGGCTACAACAAGGAGGAGCAGGAGGATCGCGCCCACGACGAAAACACAATCATCCTCAATGCGGCCAATGAGGTTAAGCAGGGTTATGAGTGGGAACGGTATAACCTTCAGACCCAGCACCAACGAGAAATTGAGCGATATGAGCAGATCATTGCCCAATTGCAGCAGCAATTAAAAGCTGCCGAAGAAGTCAACTTTGAGCGCATTGAGACAGAAAAAGAAAAGTTAGCCGTTGACTACCATCGGTTGCTAGAAGAGCGCGATCGCCTGGCTCAAGAACAAGCTTTGTTAGAAGAACACTTCACCACCCAGCAGCAAACCCTGGAAGCCAATCAACAGGCACTTGAAGCTCAAGAGGCCGAATTAGTTGAATCGTATCAAGCCATGCTGGATGCCGAGCGCACCCGGCTGCAAGAAAAAGAAAATGAGCTTGAGCAGCGTGAGCAATTAATGCTGCAAGGGTTTGAGCGAGAGTGGGCAGAACGTGAAGCGTTTTATGCCCAAATTGCCGAGGCTGCTCTTCAGGAATCCCACAGCTTAAAACAGCCGGATTACCCACAAGGCCACTCTCATGAAGAGCTACTGGCATGTGAAGCCATCCGATGTCTTTATGAACACGGCATTGTCGTCAAAAGTCCTGTGGTGCAAGGGTTAAGAGGCGGTCGCTTTGAGTTGCGGTTCAAAATTCTCCCGGTATTAGCAGATCACAAGGTCGCTAGTCCAGTGCGGTCACTGGGAGAAGCCTACAAGCAAATTAACCGTGAGCTAATCAAACCCCTCAGAATTGCTGTACGTGGGTGCTGTGCCGATCCACTCATTGAGCCAACGGATGGTGGCTTAAAGCTGACCTTTGACGTATCGGGAACTGACTGGGAGGCGTTGGAGCAAGAGCGCAAAGCTCAAGCAGATGCGATCGCTGATCCGCCCCCAACCCATCTTGCCGCCTTTGTCAGAGATAACCCTCAAATCTGCTTGATGGGGGACTCTGGTGAGGGTAAAACGACGCTGATCAATAATTTGGCTCATCTAATGGAGCAAGAGTTAGGCGGTGAAGCCCAACTCTATATCGTCAACCCCAAACCTAATGAGGAAACTGATTTAAGCAAGCTCAAGTATGCCGACTTTGAGTCTTCGATTTTTGGTTTGTTAGAAGCGGCAACTGAAATTCTCTACCGTTTAGACCTCAACACAAAGGCCCTCTTGAAACGGCGTGAAATAGCCGACAACCCATTACCCCGATTTTCCCCCATCATCTACTTCTTTGATGAATTTTCAGAACTGGCTGGGGTTTGGAATAAGTGCAAGCCAGATGTCATGGAGGAAGTCTTATCAGAGTTTGAGTCGATGCTGACGCCTGAAAAAAGCAAGGCAATGGAGTTTGTCCGAAAGCGAGTTGCCCCAAATACCTTTGCGTCTGACTTGCTCAAATTCTGCTGGCGTGTGGGGCGCACTGAAAAAGTGAAGCTGTTGATCGCAGGGCAAAATCTCAAAGCAGGGACGATCGGCACAACTATCCAGGACTTAAACCAAACAGCAATTATCTATTTAGGTGAGGCAATTCGAGAAGGAATTGATAATCGCGTTTCATCTTGGCAACGTGAATCATTAAACCAAGAATATGCTCATCGTTCCCAAAAAGTAGCTGAAGGAAAAGCGAATCGTTTTTATGGTTTGTTCGTTCCTAAAGGTAGGAAATCTTACTTTTCTACGCTACCGGATGAGTCTGCTTTTCTTAATACAAACTGGCTTTCTGAGACGGTGCAATCATCTGAATTCCCTGCACCAGACACCTCCTCTGCACCAAATCTGGTGCAAGAGCTAGAACGCTTGTGGCAACTGCCTAGTGACGAGCGCACCGAAGAAGACTGCACCCGCACCAATGCGGTGCAAGAGCCGTTTGACCCCCTCGATCCAGAGATTACCCCAGCTCTGACTGAAGCAGTTCTGAAAAATTACGATGCCTATAAAAGTCAGACCAAAGTAATTGAAATTGTTTGGAATGTTGGCAAATCTGGAACGAGCAATAAATACCGTGCTGCAAAGTGGAAATTCAGGCGAATCCTGAAAAAACACAATCGCAATTTACCCGGAAAACAGTGGGGGCAAGACCCCGATGACTCTAAGAATTTCAACGAGGTAATTCAACCATGAATCGCATTTTTATCTTGGGAACTGCCGGAGCGATCGCCCTTGTTGTAGGTGGAAAGATCGCATTAAACAAACAGCCTGCTTCTGAATCAGCCCTGGCTGTGCAGTCGAATTCAGTGCTGTCTATTCCTTCACCTATTGCAGTATCTCCAGGACAGCAGCTTAACCCCTCTTCTACTCCTGCTCCCTCTCCCAGCTACTACAGCCGCCGCATCTCTACCTGTGCAGGAGCAGGAAGAAATGCCAATTTTCGTGCTCACCCAAGCCTGGATCCGCGCTCTATTTTGGGAGTGATTAGATACGGAGAGAGTGTTCAGCTTACAGGCAAGGTAATTCAAGGAGATGGCGTTACCTGGTACGAGGCGATCGCCCCAGCCCTGTACTCTTCCCTAGATGCTGGAGCACAAAATCGCCTTGAGTCAAACCAAATAGGCTGGATTGCCAGTTGTTTCATTGAAGACTGAGTTACTGGCCTGGCTTCTGAAATCTGTCTAGATCGATCTGTTGGCAAATAAAATGTAGATATTTTCCAAGCTCATAAAGGTTTAAATCATGTTTACGGTAGTCATGAGGAGAAATCACTAAAGTAAATCTTTCACAGCATTTTTTACTGGCACAAGATTCTACAAAAGAATAGATAATCTCTCGCGCAATTATGTTTCGTGTCACTGGAATGCGAGCACGACCAGAGCCTATTAGAGAAATGACGATCGGTTCTGTCTCGCCGCACTCTCTAATGTACTTCCAAAGTTGTTTTGTAACCGTTCAGGGGGTGCAGTCTTGAATCGGTAGCAAAGAGGGTGCTGGTAGACCTTGGCGAGAGGCACGACACGCTTGCACTAAATACTCCAACACCGAGCGATTTTGGGCACGCAAAGAAGTGGTTACCGTCAGCA